>CAKOWP010000014.1 GCA_934122385.1 uncultured Clostridia bacterium
ATGAGTCATTTGCTCAATATATCCTCTTTCTTCTAAAATATTAAATACATTTGTCATTATTAAATCGTCCTTTCTAAATAAAATATGTGATTAAAGCTATAAAATAAATAATTGAGATAAAAAATATATTATGGCTTTTACATAAAACATATTATAATTTTATATTTTTATTGTTTTTAAATTCTTCATTAAATTCAGAGTAATTTAAAAATCTGTTAAGATTTTTTACTGTTATTCCAGTTTCTCCTGAAATTGTATCTAGATTTTGTGTTAGCCCATTGTCTTCAACATATGTTTTGAAAGTTTCAAATTCTAAAGTGTCTTTTGCACGACATTTTGGGCAAACATTGTCATTTGATACATAAAAATTTCCACATCTACTACATTTATTAAATTCCATAATAAATTCCTCCTAATTTTTCTTTTGATATATAAACTGGCACTATTTTATCATATTTTGCTGAAAATAGGAAGAGAAAAAGAGAAAAAAGTAGAGAAAAGTGAATAATGCACAATGATATGTATCAAAGATAAATAGAAAAACCAATTTTCATGGTACTTTAAATATTATAAAAATAAAGAAATAAATTACGATAATATATTGACTTATTTCATGTTTATTTGTAAAATTAGAATAGAGATTAAGCAAAAAAGGAGATAAACAAATGAAGAAAAATGTAAGAGGAATAACACTTATAGCTCTAATTATAACTTTAGTGGTATTATTAATCCTTGCCGGAATTGGAATACAAGCAATAACTGGAACAGGAATATTTGAAAAAACGAAACAAGCAAAAGAAAAGTACAAAAACGCACAGAAAAATGAGAATCTAGAAATGCAAGAGGAGATTAATTTAATAGATAAATATTTGGGTGAAAAATTTAAATTAACAGCTGAAGAAGTCGGATTCAATCCAAATACATCAGATACTATTATTAGCTATGATGAAAATTGGAAAAATGTAAAGAATGTAAAAGAAGCATTAGATTATTTATACAACAGATAAAAATTAATAGGAGATGAAAAATATGAAAATAAAAATAAAGATGATAATTACTATATTGATAATTATAATATTAGTAAGTGGTTTGAGCGTATATGCAACTTACAATTATTTAGCAAAAGATATAGGGTATACTAAAGGGGACGGGACTACAATAAGTGTTGAAAAAGCCTTAAATGAATTATACAATAATGCTAATTCAACAAATATACCATCTATAGACAGTATATGGTTAGCCAATACACAAAGTGTTGATTATACATATACAGTGCAGGATACAGGAACATATTTAATTGGAATAATGAATTCTAATTATGAAGGAGTAGCAGGGACTATAACAAGTAATGGACAAGAAATAATAAGTAAGAACTTAGACACTAATTTTGAACATTATAATAGAACTTCATTAATAAAAGTAGTTAATGCCAAAAAAGGAGATACCATTAATATAAATGGATATAACGGTAATTTTTATTTAAATGCTTTTATATTCAAATTAAATAATATAAGTGTAAATGAAGTTGTAACCTCAAATATTACTAGTGATGCTGCAGCTAAAGCATCATATACAGCTTCGAAAGATGGAGAAAAGATTCTTGTTATTTCTTTTGCATGTGCTAAGGATAGAGTACTTTCAACAACATATTCAGGTAAATATTTAGCAAATGCTTTTAGAGAAAATGATGATTATATTGATTATGCTATATTAAGTAAAGATACAACAGTATCAACTTCTGCTTATGGATATAATTATGGTGGAGGCTCAGTATTTATTTTGAAATAATAAAATTCCATGTGCTGTGTGCTAAAATATCATTGTTTTTCGTGACAAAATCCTCCTTTTTGATATAATAGATGTAGTTGTCAACTGAAAATAAAATTAAAAAGGATGTTTTTTTCTACTCGTAGCTAGAAACTTTTAGACCCCCGTGTAAAACAAGGGAGTTTCATAAGCCAATAAAAATAAAGTATAAAAATTAAACAAAATTTTATACTTTATTTTTATGCAATTTATCAAAAAATTCTTATAACAAACAGTCAAAAGAAAAAAATAAGTGGATTTTTAAAAGTTATAATGATATAATAGCAAAAGAAAAAATCAAAAGAAAAAGAAGGTAATTAAATGAAAAAAATAAATGGAATAATAATGCAGTACTTTGAATGGTACATGGACTGCAAACAAGGACTATGGAATCAAATAAAAGAAAACGCAGAAAAATTGGCAGATTTAGGAGTAACAGCAATGTGGTTACCACCAGCATACAAAGGAATTGGTGGAAAAGATGAAGTAGGGTATGGAGTATATGACGTATATGATTTAGGAGAATTTGACCAAAAAGGAACAATAAAAACAAAATATGGTTCAAAAGACGAATATTTAGATGCAATAATTGCACTAAAACAAGCAGGAATAGAAAGTTATGCAGATATAGTTTTAAACCACAAAATGGGCGCAGATGCACTTCAAACAATACCTGCAACAAAAGTAGACTGGTCAAACCATAATATAGAAACATCACAAAGAGAAAATGTAAAAGTTGCAACTAAATTCACGTTCCCAGGAAGAAAACATAAATATTCTGACTTTGAATGGAACTGGACAGATTTTGACGGAATAGACTATAATAACCAAACTGGCGAAAATGCAATATTCAAATTTGTAGATAAAAAATGGGGAGCAGAAGTTGACGAAGAATTTGGAAACTTTGACTATTTAATGGGCGCAGATTTGGATTTTTCAAACCAAAGAGTTGTTAAAGAATGCATTGACTGGGGTAAGTGGTATCTGGATTTGACGAAAGTTGATGGATTCAGATTAGATGCTGTAAAACACATAGATGCGGACTTTTACGAGAAATGGATACAGACATTAAGAGACGAAAGTAAAAAAGAATTATTTGCAGTTGGTGAATATTGGACCACAGATGTAAATAGGTTACATAGATACATTACAGAAACAGAAGGAAAAATATCACTATTTGATGTGCCATTACACTATAATTTTTTTAATGCATCAAATGACCCAAATTACAATATGTCACAAATATTGGAACACACATTGGTAAAGGAAAATCCTTGCATGGCAGTAACATTTGTAGACAACCATGACACACAACCAGGTCAGGCTTTACAAAGTTTTGTACAAGGCTGGTTCAAATCAATTGCATATTCAATTATATTATTAAGAAATGATGGATACCCTTGCATATTTTATGGTGATTATTACGGAATTGAACATGATCACATTGAACCAATAAATGACCTAAAAACATTGATGCTAATAAGAAAAGATAAGTCATATGGTTTACAACATGACTATTTTGACCATAATAATTTTATAGGATGGACACAAGAAGGAGACGATGAACATATCAATTCAGGATTAGCTGTTGTAATTTCTAATGCAGGTGATGGCTATAAAAGAATGTATGTAGGAAATCAAAATATTGGAGAGACATACATAGATAGCCTTGGAAATTGTGAAGAAGAGGTCACAATAAATGAAGATGGATGCGGAAATTTTGGAGTTAAGTCAAGAAGTGTGTCAGTATGGATAAAAAAATAAATGTCTCATAAGGGACGGTTCTGTTTGAGACATTGGTTCCAAATGGGACAATTTCGTAAAAACAAAAATTAAGAATGGAGAAAAAAATGACAAGAACAAAATTAAAAGATAGAGTTTTGCCTTATTATACAAAAGGCGAAGAAATTTTTAATATGACATCACACATAGTTGGTGGAGCATTTGGAATAGTTGCTTTAGTATTATGTGTTGTATTTGCAGCAATACATCATAATGGATATGGAGTTGTAAGCAGTTCAATATATGGAGTAACAATGATACTTTTATACACAATGTCAAGTATATATCACGGATTAAAACCGCAAAGAAAGGCAAAAAAAGTATTCCAAATATTAGACCATTGTTCAATATTTTTATTGATAGCAGGTTCATATACCCCATTTTGTTTAGTGACTTTTAGAGAATACAATATAGCTCTTGGGTGGAGTATATTTGGGATTATATGGACAATTGCAATTTTAGGAATAACACTAAATTCTATTGACATCAAAAAATTCAAAGTTTTTTCAATGATATGTTATCTAGGTATGGGTTGGTGTATTATTTTTACGGCAAATTTATTGCCTAAGTTATTAGGTATACCAGGCTTAGTTTTATTAGTTGCAGGTGGAGTTGCTTATACAGTTGGAGCTGTTTTATATGGACTAGGAAAAAAGAAAAGATATATGCATTCTATATTTCATTTGTTTATATTATTAGGTAGTATATTGCAGTTTTTCTGTATATTATTGTATGTGGTGTAAGACAGTAATTGAAGCGGATTAGTCCGCTTTTTTATATTATAGGAAGTTCGGAGAACTTTCCTATAATATAAATACTTTGCACAGAAATTTACATAAAGTAAATTTCGCGCGCGAACAAATACGCGGACTTAAAAATATCTTAATAAGTGATAATGTCATTAATGTCCGCTTTTGTTCTTTTTTAATAATATTGCACTAATTTCTGGAAGAAATAGAACAAGCCTATAAATTTTTAAAAGTAAATATAATCTACATAAAAAATTTACATTATTTTAAAAATATATTGCAATTCTGATTAGTTTATGATAATATAATTTTGCTTTCAAGCAAAGGGTTTAAAATTCGAAAAAATTTTTATTCTAAATTTAAGAGTTCAATTAGGACAATTATTTTTATCTTTAAGACGTCCAAGTTCATGGACAAAAATCAAACAAATTTTAAAAATAGAAATTAGGAGGTGAATGAGAATTAAAAAACTTTATATTTACTTAAGAATAAATATTGACAAATACGATACAAAATATTATAATTAGGAAAGAAGGAGTCATATGATAATATTTACATATGAAGATTATTTACGACATGAAAAAAAGTTATGTATTGATTTGAATCTGAGTAAAAAATTAGAACGAAGGAAGAAAAAAGAGCAACAATCATTTAAATATGTATTAAATGATGTTGGAGAAGAATATGTTCTACAATCAGGAGAAGACGTTAAACACAAAACGGGAATCATAATAAAGCAAGAAATCAGTGCTAAAAAAATAAATAATGAACATGACAAAATATTTAGAACAGTATTAGACAAAAAAATAGATGTAGCAAAATTTTTAAACAAATTTCTAAGACTAAATATTAAAGCAGAAGAACTAGAAAAATATAATAGTAGTTACATAGATCAAAAATTCAAAAATAAAGAAGCGGATATTGTTTATAGAATAAAAGAAAAAAATATATTTTTGCTAATAGAACATCAAACAAAAATAGACGAAGACATGCCATATAGATTATTAGACTACAGTAACGAAATAATGAGAAGTGCTGTAGAAGATAAAAATTATAAAAATAGGCCATGTGTCATACCAATAGTTTTATACACTGGAAAAAGAAAATGGAACATAGAAAATAATAAAAAAGAAAATCAAAATTTATATAGAGAAATTAATGTTATAGATGGAAAATTTAATTTAATTGATATTAACGATTTTAGTGAAGAAGAATTGTTGAAAGACGATATATTTATAACAAAAATGATGCTAGTTGAAAAGTGTAAAGATGAAGTAGAAATAGTTAGAGCATTGGAAAAAATAGAAAGAATTATAAAAACAGAAGATAAAGGTACATTTAGAAGAATTGTAAAAGAAATTTGGGCGCTAAGAATAGGCAAAGAAAATGCAAATAAAATTTTAAAAAAGATTGAGGAAGGAAGTGGTAATATGATGGCTGTAATGGAAATGCTAATAGCAGAAAATGAAAAATATATTAATATTGGAAGACAAGAAGGAAGACAAGAAGGAAAAATGCAAAAACTTAAAGAAATAGTTCAAAAAATGCTTGCAGAAAATTTTTCAAAAGACACAATAGTAAAAATAACAGGACTAAAGAAAGAAGAAATAGAAAAATTAAAATAATAATGTTTTAATCAGAGCGGAATATTCCGCTCTTTTCTAGTTTATTTGCAACAAAAATATTAAAAATAAAACAAAATAACTATTGATAAATAAAAGTAATTTTAGTAAAATATAACAAAAGAAAATAGACATTGTGGAAGGAATAAAGAAAAATGAAAAAATTAATAAAAAGCTTCAAATATGCTGTTGAAGGAATATTTACAGGAATAAAAAAAGAACAAAACATGAAAATACACATGGTAATAATGATATTGGTAATAATATTTGGAATATTGTTTAAAATAAGTAAAATAGAATGGATTATTTGCATTGCATTGTTTGGATTAGTAATATCAATGGAATTAATTAATACAGCGATAGAAAATACAGTAGATTTAATAACAAAAGAGAAAAATGAACAAGCAAAAATAGCAAAAGATGTTGCTGCAGGAGCGGTTTTGGTATCAGCGATAGCGTCAGCTATTATTGGATTAATGATATTTGTGCCAAAAATATTAGCAATCTTTTAAATTACAATAAAAATGTTAAATAAGGTGACAAGATTTGACTAAATTTGACAAAATTATGAGACAAATTGGGTTTGTCCCATTTGTCTCAAAAAGAGGAAGAATATGATGGAATATAAAGAAACAGAACAGATAGAAAATATAATAATAAAAGAAACTGAACAAGAAAATGATGTACGAGGATATGAATTTAAAAATTGTATAGAAACAATAATTACAGAAAAAATTGAAGTTACAAATTGCATGTTTGAAAACTGCAAATGTATAGAGTCCAAATTCATAAATACATATTTTACAAATGTAATTTTTAAAGATTGTGACTTTTCAAACACTGATTTTAGTGAATCAAACTTCGTAGAATGTGAATTCCTAAATTGCAAATTAGTAGGAGCAAAATTTGTAGATACAAGTATTTATAAAACAAAAGTAAATGAATCAAATTTGGAATACTCAAATCTATCAAATTCAAATATCAAAGATACGGTTTTTAAAGAGAACAATTTGGGTTTAACATCTTTTGGTGAGTGCAAATTAAAAAATGTTAAATTTAATGAATGCGAATTGTATAGGGCTCAACTGTTTAGAACAAACTTAAAAGGCATTGATTTTTCTACTTGCAATATTGATGGCATAGTAGTAGACAAAGACGACCTAAAAGGGCTAATTGTTAACCAATTTCAGGCAATAGAACTAGCAAAACTATTAGGAATAATTGTGAAATGATGTCCAGATGGGAGATGGACCTTAAAAGAGCATTATGTTCCCCAAATGGCATTGCAAAAAAACATCATAAAAAAAGAGGTGAAGCAAATGTATGATGTAATAATTGTAGGAGCTGGACCAGCAGGAATATCGGCAAGTTTATATACAGTAAGAAGAAAATTAAAAACATTAATAATATACAAAGAAAAATCATCATTAGAAAAATCCACAAGAATAGAAAACTATTATGGATTTGAAAGTGGTATAAATGGCGAAGATTTGTATAAAATAGGGATTAGACAAGCTCAAAATATTGGTGCAAAAGTTATAAAACACGAAGTAACTAATATTAAAATTGAATATCAAAATAAAACTGTTGCAAATGAAGTTAAAGAAGAACAAAATTCTATAAAAATAGAAAAACAAAAAATATTTAAAGTTCAAACATTAAATAATGAATTTGAATCAAAATCAGTTATACTTGCAACTGGAAATAAAAAGAGCAAACCAAATATCAAAAATATAGCTAAATATGAAGGCAAAGGAATTAGCTATTGTGCAATTTGCGATGGATTTTTTTACAGAAATAAAGATGTAGCAGTACTTGGAGATGGTGATTATGCAATATCAGAAACAATGGATTTACAAAACATTGTAAAATCAATAACTATTTTAACAAATGGTGGACAAGTGCCAGAATATAGAGCGGAAAACATTAGCATTAATACAAAGCCTATAAAAGAAATCAGACGGAGAAAATAAAGTAGAAGAAATTGATTTTGAAGATAATACAAAAATGAAAATTGATGGAATATTTATTGCACAAGGTGTTGCAGGAAGTACAGATTTTGCAAAAAAACTTGGTGCAAAAATAGATAATGATAAAATTGTTGTTGATGATAATATGGAAACTTCAATTAAAGGACTATTTGCCTGTGGTGATTGTACAGGTGGGTTATATCAAGTTTCAAAAGCTGTGTATGAAGGCACAAAAGCAGGATTAGCAGTGTTGAAATAAGAAAAAATTTATAGTTGAGAAAGGAAGAGAGACAATGGAAATTAAATTAAGCTCAGAAAATTTTGAGAAAGAAGTTTTAAAATCAGAAAAAACTGTATTAGTAGATTTCTATGCAGACTGGTGTGGACCATGTAATGCAATGGCTCCAGTAATAGAAGAATTGGCTACAGAGTTAGATGGAAAAGCTAAAGTAGGAAAAATTAATGTTGACGAAAATTCAGATATTGCAGTTGAGTATAATGTTATGAGTATTCCAACGTTAATAATATTTAAAAATGGAAAAGAAGAAAAAAGACTTGTAGGGCTAAGAGACAAAGAAGAACTTTTAAATTTGTTCTAGTTACAGTTCAGTGAGGAAAATCCCTGAAATACCTCTGAATGATATTTTGAATATATTTCGAATGTGACCAAAATAGTATTACAAATTCTTAAGTAAATGCTCTAAAGGGTCCTGTCTTCGGGTATTGTTAGAGTATTTACATTAGAATTTGTTAACGTATGTCGGGAACCTGAGAAAATATGAAAAATATCATTCAGAGGTATTTCAGAGATTTTTCCTACTGAACGATAACTTATTCTAATACAAAATATCGAAAAACAATAAAAAAGTATTGACAAAAAATAATATTTAATATAAACTATGGTCATAAATAAAAAAGAGGAGAGATAAAATAATGAAAAAGATTTTATACAGTAGTTTATTTTTAAGTATATTACAGTCAATACTTTTTTGGCATAAAAGCCCGGGAATATCAATAGCTATATTTCTAACATCAACAATAATTTTAACAATATACAATTTAAAAGAAAAAGAAATGATAAAAAACAAAAAAGGAATACTATGGGCCGTACCAATAGTGTTACTAGGGTTAACATACTTTATATTCAATAATATGTTTTTAAAAATATTAAATATACCAGTAATATTAATTCTATTTGTAATAATGTGTATGAGCATTACTGAAACACAAATAAAGGAAAATAAATTTGTAAGACAAATACTAGGCAAAATTTTTAAACCATTTGTAGTATTATTTGATTTCATAAGTGATTTTGACATGGACGAATTTTTGGAAAATAAGAAAGAAAATCAAAACAATAAAACAGATAATATCAAAAAGGTAGGAAAATCATTATTAATTGCAGTACCTGTAATATTAGTAATAATATTTTTACTATCTTCAGCAGATAGTATATTTGGAAGTATATTCAGCGACTTTACAAAAGCAATATCAAAAATGTTAGAAATAAAAACAGTAAATGATTTATTGGGAAGACTTCTAGTAATAGCATTTACATTTATATACATTGCAGGATTTATAATTGCATTTGCTAAAAGCAAAAAACAAGAAGAAACAGAAGAATTAACAGGGATAAAATTAAGCGACCTAACGATAAAAATGCTACTAGTATCATTAAATATTATATACTTATTATTTAGCGTAATTCAAATTAAATACCTATTCATAAATGCAACAGCGACACCAAACTTTGATTATGCAACATATGCACGAACAGGCTTCTTCCAATTGATGTTTGTATCATTTATAAATTTTGCTTTACTACATATAAGCAAGAAAAACATAGAAACAAACAAAATCTTAAAAATGATGTTGATAATCTTTACAATGATAATAGTAATATCAGCAGCATTTAGAATGCACTTATATGAGCAAAAATATGGATATACATATCTACGTTTATTTGTATATTTTACACTAGTAACAGAAATGCTAGTGCTAATACCAATATTATCAAAATTAATTGGGCTTAAAATAGATACATTTAAGACAACTGTAGAAATTGTAGTAACAATGTATGTTATATTAAACTTTATAAATATTAACAAAATAATAGCAAAAAACAATATAGACAAATATTTAGCAGATGTAGAAAATGAATCAATTGATTATTTTTATATAGAAACTAGAACAGGAACAGATTCAATAGAAGAACAATTACGAATATTAAATAAGAGTGAAAAAGGACTATCAGCAAATGCGCAAGAATACTTAGCAAATCTTAAAACAAGTGTAAGATGTAACTTAAGAGGTTACAAAGCAGAATATGGAAAAAGTTACAAACCATCATTTGCAGAATGGAACTTATCAAAATCAAGAGTTGAGTCATTACTAGAGAATGTGGACTTGACAGATAGGAGTATAAATTATGAAAATAACTGGGAATAGAAGTATATCTTCAATAATAAAAATATTTTTAATAATCTTATTTGCAATATGCATTGCAACAATAATAGCAGTACCAATAATTGTAGAAAATCAAGGTACAGGAAACTTTAAACAAATGATTTTAAATGAAACACTAGGAAGTACAGTAGTATGTATATATCTTTCTGCAATTCCAGCATTAGTGATGTTATATCAATTTATAAAAATATTTAGTTTATTAGAAAAAGGAGAAGTGTTTAGCAGAACAATAGAAAATAGATTTTTTGTAACATCAATTTGTTCAATGATAATTGGAGTTGTATATGGAATAAATGCAATTATGATGCCAAGAAAAATATCACAATTTGAAAACTCAGCAATTATAACATACATATTTTTTGCAATAATTGTATCTATGATATTTTTAATTTTAGGAATTGGCTTAATGGTGCTAAAATCAATATATAGAACTGCAATAGAAAATAAGGAAGAAAATGATTTAACAATTTAAGAAATAAACAGTAAAGCGATTTTGAGAGTGTTGACTTATAATTGACACTCTTAGGGAGGAAAAGTAAAATGGCAATAATAGTTAATTTAGATGTAATGATGGCAAAAAGAAAAATGTCATCAAATGAATTGGCACAGAAGATAGGAATTACTAATGCAAATCTTTCTATATTGAAAACAAATAAAGGAAAAGCTATTAGATTTTCTACATTAGATAAAATTTGTGAAGTTTTAGAATGTACACCAGGAGATATTTTGGAATATAGATAGATGTCTCATTTGGAACCGATGTCTCAAATAGAACCGTCCCCAACGCGACAAAATAACAGCTTGCTTTTGAGAATATAGTATGTTAAAATTGAAACATAAAAAATATAAACAGGAAAAACAGGAGAAACAAATGAAAAGATACAACAAAATAGTAGAAAAAGAAATAATAAGAATACTACCATATCACTTATTAGGAGTAATATTTCATTCAATAGTAATATATATGGCATTCAAAATACCACAAATTATAGGAAATATATTAAATTTACTAATGCAAGAAACAATAAACCAAGAACAAATAATAAAACAAACATATTGGTTAATATTTTATTGTGCAATAGTATTTATTCCAAGGACATTATACAGAATACTATATTTCACGGTTTCGAGAAAATCAGACACATATTTAAGAAAAGAAGTAATAAAACATTTGCAAAAAGTAAAACCAGAATATTTTGATAAAGAAAATAAGGGCACATTCCTGGCATATCTAACAAAAGAGATTGCATATATACGAAGAATATTAGGAAATTTTTGGTTTTGGTTTGCCAAAATATGTATAACACCTATAATGGGAATTATTTTAATATGGAGTCAATTAAACAAAGAACTGGCATTATATTTAATACCTGCATTTCCAATAACAGCGATAGCTTTATACTATTACTATAAAAGATTAAAAGCAAAAGTCGAAGAATCAAGAAAAATCTATGTTGAATTATCAAAAAACATAGAACAAAATACAGATGGATTTTTACTAGTGAAATCATATAATAGACAAAATGAACAAATAGAAAAATTTAAACAAATAAACAGCAAAATGTATAAAGCAGATTATCAAATAGGTGTAGCCAAAAATAAAATAAGTAGTGTTATAAATTGGCTATGGGCATATTGCTACGTTGCAGGATTTGGTATTGGAATTATATATATGTTAAATGGAAATGTAACAGTAGGAGAAATTATTACATTTATAGGATATATAGGACAAATTTTAGGAGATTTCATTTCAGCAATACAACAATTTTTACAAAAGATGCCTTATTATAGTCAAGCAATTAATCGTTTTAATTATTTTCTAAATTTGGAGGAATGCCCAAATGTCGGAGAAAACTTAGAAAAAATAAATAAAATTCAGGTAAATCATTTGTCATACTGGTATAATGATGAAGAAAAACCTGTATTAAATGATATAAATATGACAATAAGAAAAGGCGAAAAAATAGGAATTATAGGCACCGTTGGAAGTGGAAAAACAACTTTAATGAATATTTTAACAGGATTTTATGAAGTTCCAAAAGATATGATTTATATAAATGACAAAGACATAAATTTATACAGAAAAAATTCAATTTTTAAAAGATATAATTATGCAATACAGTCTAATATCATATTAGATGACACGATTAAAGCTAATGTTGATATAAAAGATAATTTAAATGATTATGAGTTAGACCAAATATTACAAAAGGCAGAATTAAAAGAAGACATTGAAAAATTTAAAAATAAAGAAAATACTTTTGTAGGAGAAAGAGGAATAAAATTATCAGGAGGACAAAAACAAAGAATATCAATTGCAAGAAATTTAGGACAAGCAAGAGATGTTAATATTTTTGACGACACTCTTTCAGCATTAGATAGCAAAACTGAAAAGAAAATAATGGATAGATTAATAAATCAAATTTCAGACAATACATTAATAGTAATATCAAACAAAATATCAAGTGTAAAACAATTAGATAAAATCTATATATTACTTGATGGAGAAATACAAGATTCTGGCACACACGAAGAATTGTTGGAAAAAAATGAATTTTATAGAGAACTAGATTACCTTGAAAGAAAGGAAGAAGCAGATGAAATATATTCTAAAGAAAAATGCTAATATGTTGATTTTAGTAGCAATTGCCTTGATTATATGTAATATCTTAAATGCAGTGCATCCGCTAATTATGAAAAACATATTAGATGTTGATACAACATCCAAAGAGATTTTGACAAAATTATTTTTGACATATTTTATTGTACATATTTTCTTACTATTTTCAAAAAATGCCAGAAATAGTATAATTAATAAAGCAATGTCAAAAATATTAAGAGACTTAAGAGAAAAATTGTTTTGTAATGTATTAAAATGGGACATGACCACATACCAAAAATACAATTCATCAGAAATTTATACAAGACTTACATCAGACATAGAAAATGTATCATCATTGTTTTTAGGAACAATACAAATTGTTTTAAATGATGTAGTATATATTATAACAATGGTAATTTTTATGTTTTTTGCAGATACTAAACTAGCAATAATCGGTAGTACAGCAATTATTTTAAATGCAATAGTTTCATACATATTTACACATAAAGTTGCAATTTGCAGTAAAATTGTATTAGATAAAAGAGATAAAGAAAATAGGCAATTTTCAGAAATGTATAATAAAAGCAAACTAACTTATTTATATGGATTACAAAAGAAAAATGCAGAGACAATTTGTAAGACTATGGACGAAGAATTAATTTATAGAAAAAAATGGATATTTGAAGAAAGTTTTATTTATCCATTGGCAGTAACAATACAAGCTATTGCAATTTATTTTATTTTGATGTATGTATTTAATATAGATAGTACAGTTTCATTAGGAAGTATCTATTTGGTAATTAATTATATACAAAAATGTAGAGTACCATTAAATGAAATATTTACACAATTGGAAGAAATACAAACATCTGGTATGTCGTTAAAAAAAATAATAAGCTTATTGAATGAAAAAGGAAAAGAAGAGGTTGAAAAGGGAGAAATTGTAGAGAATTTAAAAGGTGATATAGAATTTGAAAATGTTTATATGCAATATGGTGAAAACAAAGTGTTGCATAATATCTCTTTTGTGATAAAAGAAGGAAATAAGGTAACAATTGCAGGAAAAACTGGAGTTGGAAAAACGACTCTTGCCAATATTCTTATGAGGTTGTATCCAATAAAAAGTGGAAAAATATTAATTGGTGGAAAAGACATTCAAAAAGTTAGAATTCAAGATGTCAGAA
Organism: uncultured Clostridia bacterium; assembly: GCA_934122385.1. GTDB lineage: Bacteria > Bacillota > Clostridia > TANB77 > CAG-508 > CAG-269. The sequence goes on from CAKOWP010000014.1 coordinate 14,182, forward strand.
AAAATATTTCATACATTTCACAAACCCCATATATTTTGAATGATACTTTAAAAAACAACATTATTTTAGGTGATGAAAAAATTACAGAAAAACAGATTAGAATGGTTGCAAATGATATTGGTTTTGAAAAAATTTTGGATAAATTTCCAAATGGATTGGAAGAAAAAATAGATAAAAACAAATTATCATATGGTCAACTTCAAATGATAGCTTTTTTGAGGGCGATTTTGCATAAGGCTAATATTTACATATTTGACGAGCCTACTTCAAATATTGATTTGAAAACAGAAGATAGAATTCAAAAATTAATTGATAGAATTACTAGTGATAGCACAGTTATCATAATTGCACATAGAAAGTCAACAATTGAGAATTCAGATAAAATTATTTATTTAAAAGATGGAAAAGTAGACATGATTGTTAATAAAGATGCAAACTTGTCAAAAGGGACGCCCTTTTTTGACAAGTATTAAAGGGGGAGATGTATTTTATGAAAAACAAAAAAACAGTAATAATTGCAATAGTAATAATACTAGCAATAGCAGTTATAGCAGGAGTAATATTTATAATAAACAAAAATGCTCCAAAGCCTGAAGAAACATTAAGTGCGTACATATCATTATTAAATGATCAAAAATATGAAGAAATGTACAATATGATTTCAGAAAATTCAAAAACACAAATATCACAAGAAGATTTCATAAAAAGAAATAAAAATATATATGAAGGAATTGATGCATATGACATAAAAGTCACACCATCAGAAACAACGAAAGATGGTAAAACATATAGCATCAAATACGATGAAAGTATGTCTACATCAGCAGGAACAATTACTTTTACAAATACAGCAAAATTAGTAAAAGAAAACAAAGAATATAAAATAAGCTGGGCATCTAGTATGATTTTTCCAGAATTAAGAGCTACAGATAAAGTAAGAGTTTCAACTTTATCTGCAAAAAGAGGAGAAATTTTAGATAGAAATGGCGAAAAACTTGCTGAAAACGGTACAATTTCAAGTGTTGGTATTGTGCCAGGTAAATTAGGAGAAAACAAAGAACAAAATATTAGTAAAATATCAGAATTAACAGGTGTTTCAACAGATTACATAAATACACAAATTTCTGCTTCATATGTAAAAGACGATACATTTGTACCTATTAAAAAAGTTTCAGCAGATAATACAGAATTAAAGAATCAATTGTTAGAAATACCAGGAATCAAAATAACAAGTGTTGATGCAAGAGTATATCCGCTTGGAGAAGAGGCTGCACATTTAATTGGATATGTTCAAGCAATTAGTGCAGAAGAATTAAAACAAAAAGAAGGAAAAGGATATAATTCAAGTAGCATCATTGGAAAAGCAGGATTAGAACAAGCATATGAAGATACTTTAAGAGGTATTGATGGTACAGAAATTTATATAGCAGATGAAAATGGCAATAAATTAAAAACATTGGCAACACAAGAGAAAAAAGATGGAACAGATGTCAAATTAACAATTGATAGTTTAATACAAAAAAATCTATATGATCAAATGAAAACAGACAAAGGATTTTTTGTAGTTATGAATCCAACAACAGGTGAATTACTTGCAACAGTAAGTACACCATCATATAACTCAAATGATTTTGTATTAGGAATGACAACAGATAAATGGAATGAACTTAATAATGATGAAAGTAAGCCTTTATATAATAGATTTTTACAAAGCTATTGCCCAGGTTCAACATTTAAACCAATAACAGCTGCAATAGGTTTAACAAGTGGAAAATTAACAACAGATACAACATTTGATTATTCAGGACTAAAGTGGCAAAAAAATTCAAGCTGGGGAGATGTTTATATAACAACACTAACTGCATACAACGGACCTAAAAATATAGCAAATGCTTTAATACACTCTGATAACATATTCTTTGGTCAAGCAGCAATGCAAATTGGAAAAGATACATTCTGCTCAGGACTAGATAAATTAGGATTTAATGAGAATATTGATAAAACAATAAAATTTCCATTAACATTCAAAAAATCACAATATTCAAATTCTGAAAAAGCAGATATGAACGAAAAACAATTAGCTGATTCAGGATATGGTCAAGGTAATATACTTGTAAACCCTATACATATGGCATCAATATATTCAGCATTCGCAAATAACGGGAATATGGTAAAACCATTTATTGAATATACAAATGAAAATAGAATGAAGAGAGAGTATTTAAAAGAAAATGTATTTACATCAGATGCTGCAAATACAGTGAAAAATGACTTGATTCAAGTTATAGAAAATCCAGAAGGAACAGCAACAGATATGAAAGTACCAGGTGTTACAATTGCTGGAAAAACAGGAACTGCAGAATTAAAAACTACAAGCACAGATACAGAAAGTGGTACTTTAGGTTGGTTTGATTGTTTCACAGTTGATTATAATAATAACGATATGCTTATTATTGGTATGGTTGAAAATACTCAAAATAATAGTAGTGGTGGAAGCCATTATGTTATTAAAAAAATAAGGAGTTTATTTACAAAATAAAAGAAAGGTCTTTTTATGTAAAAAGACCTTTTAAAATTTCAGCAATGCCTAAATTAAAATTTCTTACAAGAAAATATTGTAAGCTATAAAAGAAAATTAAGGCAGCCAAAATACAGATTATAACTGTGAACTTAAAAAAGTGTTTTACCACTTTTTTCGAATGTTTATTTCCATTTTTAGAAATATGGCATAATATTTTATAAACAAATATTGTAAACAACATAGCTAAAAATGATATTGCACAGTAGTAAAAATATTCCATTTTTAACTCCTTTAACTGCTAAAACAATAAGTTACAAAACATATTATAATACAAAAATGTTAAAAAATCAAATGAATTTAAAATATATAATAGGTTATTATAATTTAAACCAACACAGGTATTTAAAAAATTAATATTTTGATGTATAATATGCATATAAACATTTAAGAGAATTTTTTGAATGATATAGAAAAGGAAAGAAATAAAATATGAAAAAAATATTATTAGTAGAAGATAACGAAACAATAGTAATGGGCTTAAAATACTCATTAGAACAAGAAAACTTTCAAGTAATATCTGCAAAGAGTGTAGCAGAAAGCAAAGAAAAAATAAAACAAGAACAAATAGACATAGTACTTTTAGATGTATCATTACCAGATGGAAACGGATTTGATATATGCAAAGAGATTAAAGAAAAACAAGATATACCTGTAATCTTTTTAACGGCACAAGATGAAGAAACAAGTGTTGTATTAGGTTTAGATTTAGGAGCAGATGATTATATTGTAAAACCATTTAGAACAAGGGAATTGATATCTAGAATAAAATCAGTTTTACGAAGATATGGTCAAAAAGAAGAAAATAGTAATATAATTCAATACAAAAATGTTAAAATAGATACGATATCTGCAAAGGTTTATAAAAATAATGAAGAAATTATTTTTACAAGTTTGGAATATAGAATTTTGCTTATGTTGTTTACTAATCAAAATAAATTGATTACAAGAGAGCAATTGCTGGAAAAAATTTGGGATATTGCCGGGAATTTTGTTAATGATAATACTCTAACAGTTTATATTAAAAGAATTAGAGAAAAATTAGGAGATGAGACAATTATTAAGACTGTTAGAGGGCTTGGATATAGGATAGGAGATTAAATAAATGAACCATTTAAAAAATAAAAATATAAAATACTTAATACTACCAATGATAATATTAACAATATTAACAAGCATAGTCATTACAATTCAAACATATAACCAATACAAAAAAGTAACAGTAACAGCAAATCAAAAAATAGCAGAAATAATAGGAACAATTATAAATCAAGACCCAGAAATAGACACAAGAACAATAATAAAAACATTAAACTCAAAACAAGATACCGAAGAATATCAAAAAGGACAAGAAGAACTAAAAAAGTACGGAATCAATATAAATGAAGCCAATTCCATAATAACGGTCCAAAATCAAATGAAACAAAATTTTATATCAAACATTATATTAATCATAGTATTTAGTAGTTTATTGATGGCTATTATTTTTGTGTATTTAAGGAAAAGAGACAGAAAAATAAATCAAATTACACAATACATAAATCAAATAAAAAACAGAAAATATGACTTAGATATAAATGAAAACAGTGAAGACGAATTAAGCAATTTGAAAAACGAATTATACAAAATTACCGTTATGTTAAAAGAAGAAAGTGAAATATCAAAAAAGGACAAAGATAACCTAAAAATGTCAGTAGAAGATATATCACACCAACTAAAAACACCTTTAACATCAATAACAATAATGTTAGATAATTTAAAAGATAATCCAAATATGGATGAAAATACAAAACAAAAATTTATATTCGAAATAAGTAAACAAATTGACTGGATAAATTGGCTTGTTATATCAATGTTAAAATTATCAAAATTAGATGCAAATGTTGTACAATTTTATGAAGAAAAAATAAATCTAAAAAAATTTATAGATGAAATTATAAAAAATTTAGAAATACCTATTGAAATAAAAGAGCAACAAATAGTTATTAAAGGAAATGAAAGTGCTTCATTTGTTGGAGATTACAAGTGGCAACAAGAAGCGGTTACAAATATAATTAAAAATTGTATTGAACATAACAAAGAAAATGGAAAAATTTATATAAAATATGAGGAAAATACTTTGTTCACAAAAATAACAATAAGAGACGAAGGGGAAGGAATGACAAAAGAAGACTTGAAACATATCTTTGAAAGATTTTATAAAGGTAAAAATTCTTCTGAAAATAGTGTAGGTATTGGGCTTGCACTTGCAAAAAATATTATTGAAAAAAATAATGGTATGATAAGTTGTAAATCTGAACTTGACAAAGGTACAGAGTTTGTGATTAAGTATATGAAGTAATAATAATTTTAGTAAAAAACATAAGAATCGTTAGGAGAAACAAATGGACGAAAACAAACTAAAGAGATTTAACAAAATATTTCCTTGGTATGATGGACTATCAGGAGATTTATTATTTTGGATAGCAATAGATACACTATTTTTAACAGTAGTAAAAAATTTTACAGCATCACAGATAGTATCACTAACATCAATATCAATGATAGTAAATATCTTATTACAAGTACCATTATTAAAAATAATACACAAAATAGGAAATACAAAATCAGTTAGATTAGGATCATTTCTATTTCTAATATCAAGTATATTATTGACGTTTGGTAGAAATTATTTGACAATTGTAATAGGAAAAATATTTTACGAAATGGCATTTACATTTCAAAATATGATAAATGCAGCATTAAAAAATAATTTGGAATTGCAACATAAAGAAAATGAATATATAAAATATAGAACAAAAGCAAATACGATATATGCATTGGTTACAATGATAATATCATTTGTAGCAAGTATAATGTTTAATATTAATAACTATTTGCCAATGATAGGATGCATAACGTTCTGCGTAATATGTTTTATACTATCTTGGTATATGGCAGACTATTCAAAAGATGATAAAAGGACAGTAGAAACAAATAAAGAAAATAATAAAAGAAAAATCAAATACACAAAAATTGTAATGTTTATAATAATTTCATATGGTCTATTTTATCCTATGGTAAATTCCGGACAGTCAAATGGAAAGCTATTTATTCAACAAGAATTGCTAAAAATGTATGATGTTGAAAAAACGTCACTAATAATTGGAGCAATATTATGTGTATCAAGGATAGTAAGACTGATATCAAACATAAAGTTTGAAAAAATACATAAAAAATATGAAGAAAAAGTAGGAATAATGCTACCAGTTGCATTAACAATATCATTGATTTTAATGCTCATTGGTTATAATATATCTAATATGCCAGTATTGAAATTTGTGATTATGGGACTTGGATATGTAATGATACTTTTTATAAGAGACCCATTTAAGGTATATATGCAAGATATAGCATTGAAAAATGCTGATAAGAATAGTCAACAGACTGTATTAACAACTATGGAGTTATCAAGAAAAATTTTTAGAACAATAATAAGCTTGAGTTTTACGACAATATTGTTAAAAAATCCAATGGTATTAGTAATAAGCATTTTGACGGTTTTATCAATAATAGAAATATTTGTAAGTATATATTTGTTTAAAATGATAATGAATAATAATGAAAAGGAACAAGAAAATGAATTATAAAAAAGAATATAAAAAGTATCTTACATCATCAATATTAGATACCGCAAATAACAAAATAGCAAGTAGTTCACTGATAACTGCATTTGCCGTATATTTAGGCCTATCAGATCTAGCAATTGGACTATATGCAGTATTAGACACAATAACAAATATATTACAAATATTTGCAGCACCACTATTTTCAAAAATAGGGCAGTCAAAACTTGTAGTATTATCAAATTACACTATATATAGGCTAGCATCAGTTGGATTTGCATTTATACCATTTATATCAGACAATATAACTATTAGAACAATATTCTTTTTCATATTTGCATCAATTTATGCAGTAACAGGAGAAATGGGATATATAACATTTGTAAATTGGAGAATGACATTAGTAAAAAAAGAAGATAGAACAAAATTTGCTTCAAGTAAAAATATGATAAAGAATACAGTTGTTATGGCATTTAGTTTATTTATGGGAGTTGTATTAGACCAATTTAAAGCAAGTGGATATGAATTAAATGGTTTTTTAATTTTATTTGGAATAGTATTTATCATAGCGTTTATAGATATTGCAATAAGAATAAATACATATAAACCTGAAATTGAGTGTAAACCAATAAAGGTCAAAGAATCAGTATTAAGGCCAGCAAAAGATAAATCATTTAGAAAAGTACTAATTACAGCAGGAATTAATAGATTTGCATTAGGAATAGGAACAATGTACTTAAATGTGTATTTACTTAGATATTTACATATAAATTATGTGTATTACAGTATTTTAAATATAGTTATAAACTTATCAGATGCGATATTTAGCAAATTCTGGGCTAAAAGGGCAGAAAACAGAGAATGGAAAAAAGTACTTATTCCAATTGGAATATTGTATATAATTTCATTTATAATGTTACTCGTAATTAAAGAAAACTATTTGATATATATATTACCATTGATATATGTTTTAATGGGATGTGCAAATAGTGCTTATGATATATACGATAATGTTGCAATATATGAGAGTTCAAAAGAAAATTATCAAACTTCATATGTAACATTTGAAAGATTTATTGAAGGAATTGTTACAGCATTAATTCCATTATTATCTTATACTGTTTTTAAAGAGAATGGAAATATTATATCAACAACTTTTCTTATAGCAATAATAGTATACGTAGTATTTATTGTATATATAAACAAAAAATATGATTAAGTATTAAATAAAATATATATAATTTAGGAAGAGGTAAAAAATGAACATAGGAATAGATATAGATAATGTAATATCAAAATTTGATGAAGCATTAGAAGAAGAATTTTTAAAACATGATAAAGAACTAAGAAATACAGGAATAATTAATCCAAATAAAAATATGACTGAAGGAATGTTTGACTGGACCGATGAGGAATTATGGCCATTTTATTTGGAAAACATTGAAAGAATAGCACAAAATTTAGATGTAAAAGAAGGTGCTAAAGAATATATTGAGAAATTGAAAGAAGACGGACATACTATTGTAATTATTACAGGTAGAGATAATGGAGAATACACGGATCCATATAATATGACAAAGAAATGGTTAAAAGACAAAGAAATACCATATGATAAATTAATATTCGTAAATGGATATAAAAATAATAAACAAGGAAAGGCTGCAAAATGTATAGAAAATGGTATTGATGTAATGATAGATGACTCTCGAGGAATTTGCAAAGAATGTTTTCAAAATAATATAACTACACTTATAATGGACAAACCTTGTAATAGAGAGATAAAGGAAATAACAAGAGTTTATAATTGGAAAGATATTTACGAATTTATTACAAACTATAAAAAAGAAAAAGTAAATGTAATATTAGATACAGACACATATAATGAATGTGATGACCAATTTGCTCTTGCATATTTATTAAAAAATCAAAATCAATTCAACATTGAAGCAATAACAGTTGCTCCTTATTCACATAATGATAGAGAAGAAACAATAGAAGAAACAACAGAAAAGAGTTATAACGAAATATTAAAAATATGCAGTTGGTTAAACTTTAAAACAGAAAATAAAGTATTTAAGGGGTCAATAGATTATGTATGTAATGGCTACAATAAAAATAATGAGGCTGTTGACAAGATTATAGAAATAGCAACAAAAAATAAAAAGACATATATTCTTGCAATTGGAGCAATTACAAATATTGCGTTAGCAATAAAAAAATCACCACAAATAATAGATAAAATAGAAGTAGTATGGTTAGGTGGACATAGCTTTTTAAACAAAGAAAATAAAGAATTTAATTTTAGACAAGATATACAAGCTGTTAAAGAAGTATTTGAATCCAAAGTAAAACTAACAGTGATTCCTTGTAAAAATGTAGCATCTAATTTAAGAACATCAATATATGAATTAGAACATTTTTTAAAAGGAAAAAATGAATTATGCGATTATTTATGCCAAAGATTTTACAATGATACATATCATGAAATCCAAGAAAGAAGAGTTATTTGGGACATAAGTGTTATTGCATATATGATAAATAAATCTTGGTTTGAAATTGAAGAAGTAAGTTGTCCAATTATAAAAGAAGATACATCATATGAATTAACAGAAAATAGACACAAAATAACATTTGTTGATTATTTAGAACCTAATAAAATTTATAACGATTTATTTAAAAGATTAGTAGAATAAATAATAATAAATAAACTACATTTTTGTAATGAAAATTTGGAGGTATAATAAAAAAATGAAATTAACAGTAGAAAAAGCAAGAGACCTGTTAGAAGAAGCAAGAAGTAAGACACCAGATGATCACTGGATAAATCACTCAATTTGTGTAGGAGATTCAGCAGAAAAAATAGCAGAAAAATTAAATTTAGATATAAATTATGCAAAAACATTAGGATACATACATGATATAGGAAGGGCTATAGGAGATGGAAAAGACCATGTAATAAATGGATACAACTATATTAAG
>CAKOWP010000015.1 GCA_934122385.1 uncultured Clostridia bacterium
ACAGATTTTTCGCATCTATACAAAAAAGAACAAAGAATATTCTCAATAGGATTCAATGTAGAAGAAAACAAACTAACAAATTCATATTATGACCTATTAGCTTCAGAAGCAAGACAAGCGAGTTTGATAGCAATAGCAAAAAAAGATGTACCGGCAAAACATTGGAATTCATTAAGTAGAACACTAACTACACTTGGAAAATATAAAGGGCTTGTATCATGGTCAGGAACATCATTTGAATATTTAATGCCAAATATCAATATACCAAAATACAAAGGAAGTTTATTAGACGAATCTTGCAAATTTATGATTATGAGCCAGATGGAATATGCAAAAAAATTGCAAATACCATGGGGAATATCAGAAGCGGCATTTAACTTAAAAGACTTGCATTCAAACTATCAATATAAAGCATTTGGAATACCATGGCTAGGGCTAAAAAGAGGGCTTGCAGATGAAATGGTTGTGGCTCCATATGGAAGCATATTAGCAATAACAGATTACCCAAAAGAAGTATATCAAAATCTAAAAAGGCTTGAAGAATATGGAATGTACAATAAATACGGATTTTATGAATCAATTGATTTTACACCAGAAAGATTAAAAAAAGGAAGTAAATCGGCAACAGTAAAAACATATATGGCACATCACCAAGGACTGATTTTACTTTCAATAAACAATTTATTTAATAACAACATCTTGCAAAAAAGATTTATGCAAAATCCAGAAATAAATGCAATAAGCATTTTGCTACAAGAAACTATGCCAGAGACAGCAATAATAACAAAAGAAAACAAAGAAAAGGTTGAGAAATTAAAATATGTTGATTATGAAGATTACATTCAAGACACTTACAAAAAAATTGATGAGAGATTAATACGCGGAAATGTCATAGCAAACGAAGATTATTTGATAGCAATGAACCAAAAAGGAGAAGGGGCAAGTAAATATAAAAATATATTGATAAACAGATTTAAAAGCACAGATGATTACCCACAAGGGATATTTTTTGATATAAAAAATATAAAATCAAAAAAAATATGGAGCTCAAAATATATACCAAACAATGGCAAATATCAAATAAGTTTTATGCCAGACAAAATGGAACAAGAATTAATAAATGACAATATAAAAACAAAAATTGAAACAATAATTGCACCAGATGAGCCAGTGGAAATAAGAAAATTATCATTAGAAAATTTAGGAAATGAAGACGAAATATTAGAAATAACGTCACACTTTGAACCAGTATTATCACCAAAAGAACAAGATTATGCACATCCTGCATTTAACAATTTATTTTTAATATTTGATTTTGACAATGAAACAAATAGTATAATTGTAAAAAGGAGAACAAGATATGAACATGAGAAAGAAGTATATATGGCAGTAAATTTATCCACAAATAGTGAAATAATTGGGGATTTAGAGTACGAAATAGATGAAGAAAAGTTTACAGGCAGAGGAAATATAGAAATTCCCCAAATGGTTAAAAATTCAAGTCCATTTTTTAAAAAAATAGGACTTGTAACAGAACCTGTTGTGGCATTAAAAAGAGCAATGAAAGTTAAAAAACAAGAAAAATCAACAGTTAATTTAATTATTGCAGTAGGTGAAACAAAAGAAAAGGTAATTGAAAATATAAAAAAATACACAGTTGAAGAAAATATCAAAAAAGCGTTTGAATTATCAAAAGCAAAAAATGAGGCACAAACAAGATATTTAAGAATAAAAGGTTCACAAATAAGAGATTACCAAAAAATGTTGTCATATATAATTTTCAATAATCCATCTAAAAAATTAAACTTAGAAAAATTGCCAAAACAAAAATATAGTCAAAGTGAACTTTGGAAATATGGGATTTCAGGTGATTTGCCAATAATATTAGTAAAAATAAAAGATAGTAATGACACATATGTTGTAAAAGAAGTTTTAAAAGCATATGAATTTATGAGGACAAAGGGATTTGAAACAGAATTAGTAATAATAGATGAAGAAAAATATAGTTACGAAAATTATGTTATGGAAGATATAGAAGAAGCGGTTTTGAACAGTCAGTTATCATATTTAAAAAATATTAGAGGCGGAATTTTTGAGTTAAATAAAAATGAAATAAGCAAAGAAGATATGAATTTATTGCAATTTATTGCAGGAATAATAATAGATAGCAAAAAAGGTGGAATAAGTCACTCATTAAAAGATATTGAAGAAGAATATTTGGAAAAATATAAAAAGATTCCAAATGAGCCAGAAAATATAATTATAGAACCAGAAAATCAAGAAAATATAGATATTTTACAAAACACAGAAAACTTGAAATATTATAATGAATATGGAGCATTTTCGGCAGATGGAAAAGAATATCTGATAAAAGCAAATAAAGATAATCAACTTCCAACAGTATGGTCACACATTATGGCAAATAAAAAATTTGGAACATTGGTCACACAAAGTATGGGTGGATATACTTGGTATAAAAACAGTAGACTAAATAGAGTAACAGCATGGGAAAATCAACCTAATTTTGATATTCCATCAGAAATAATATATCTAAAAGACCAAGAAACGAAAAAGGTTTGGTCACTTGGACTAAACCCTATGCCAGATAATAAGAACTACAATGTAGTTTACGGATTTGGTTACACTAAATTTATTCATAAAAGTGATGGAATAGAACAGGAATTAGAAGTTTTTGTCCCAAAAGAAGATAGTGTAAAAATACAAATTTTAAAATTAAAAAATATGAATTTAAACAGAAAAAAATTGAAAATTGTATATTATATGAAACCTGTTTTAGGTGAAGATGAACTTAAATCAAATGGATATATCGATTTAAAATATGATAAAAATAACAATATAATTTGTGCACAAAATTTATATAATTCAGAATTTAAAAATGACGTAATATATGTATCAAATAGTGAAAAAATGCAAAGTTATACAGGTGATAAAAACTTCTTTTTTGGAAATGGAAATATATCAAATCCAGATGGCCTAAAAAAATCAAGTTTAAATAATGAAAACAGTTTAGGCAAAAAACCATGTATAGCATATGAAATAGAAGTAGAATTAGACAGTTTATCAGAAAAAGAAATTGTATTTTTGCTAGGAGCAGAAGATGCAGTAATAGACAGCAAAAACATTGCTTACAAATATAGCAAAATTCAAAATTGCAAACAAGAACTTGAAAATGTAAAAAGTTATTGGAGAGATATTTTAGGAAGACTCCAAGTTTACACACCACTAGAATCTATGAACATCATTTTAAATGGATGGGATATTTATCAAACACTACAAAGTAGGTTATTAAGTAAAACAGGATATTATCAATCAGGCGGTGCATATGGCTTTAGAGACCAATTGCAAGACACACTTGCATTAAAATATATTGACCCACAAATTTTGAAAAATCAAATTTTAAAGCATAGTAAACAACAATTTTTAGAAGGTGATGTTGAACATTGGTGGCATGAAGAAACAGGAAGAGGAATAAGAACTAAATTTTCAGATGACTTGTTATGGCTTGTATATTTGACTGCTGAATATATAGAATTTACAGGAGATTATTCAATATTAGAAGAGCAAACACCATATTTAATTGGAAAAGAATTAGAAGAAAATGAAGATGAAAGATATGACAAATTTGAGAGTGCTAAAGAAACAGGAAGTATTTATGAACACTGTATTAAAGCGATTGAAAGAAGTTTGAATTTTGGCGAAAATGGTTTGCCTAAAATTGGTAGTGGTGATTGGAATGATGGCTTTAGCAATGTTGGCCCTAAAGGAAAAGGTGAGAGTGTTTGGCTTGGATTTTTCTTGTATAATGTACTAGATAGATTTACTAAAATTATGAAGCATGTATCAGAAAAAGCTATACTTGAAGAGCAACAACAAAATAATAATAATAATTTAAACGAAGAGAATAATAATCAGAATAAAGAAAATATTGAAAGTAAAATAGAAAAATACAAAACAATAATGCAACAATTAAAGAAATCATTAAACACAAATGGATGGGACGGAAGATGGTTTAAAAGAGCATTTATGGATGATGGAAACACATTAGGAAGTATGGAAAATGACGAATGTAGAATAGATAGTATTGCACAAAGTTGGAGTACAATATCAAACGCAGGAGACAATGACAAAAAATATATATCAATGGAAAGTTTAGAAAATCACTTAATAGACAGAGAAAATGGAATAATCAAATTACTAGACCCACCATTTGAAAAAGGAAAACTAAATCCAGGATATATAAAATCATATTTGCCAGGAGTTAGAGAAAATGGGGGACAATATACACACGCAGCGGTATGGGTAATAATAGCAGAATCAATGTTAGGGTTTGGGGACAAAGCAACAGAATTATACAGAATGATAAATCCAATAGAACATGCACGAACAAAAGAAAGTTGTAAAAAATATAAAGTAGAACCATATGTAATACCAGCAGATATATATGGAGCAGGTAACTTAGCAGGTAGAGGTGGATGGACTTGGTACACAGGTTCTGCAAGTTGGTATTACAAAACAGGAATTGAAAATATTTTGGGGTTAAAAATAAAAAATGGATTTATTAGAATCGAACCATGTATTCCATCATCGTGGAAAGAATATAACATCAAATATAAGTGGAAAAATGCTTTTTATAATATTGTTGTTAAAAATCCAAATGGCAAAAATACAGGAATTGAAAAAGTTATAGTTAATGGAGTTGAATTGGGAGAAACAAAAGAGATAAAACTTGAAGATAATGGAGTTTTTAATGTTAAGGTTTTGATGTGAGACAAGTGGGACAGTCAAATTTGTCTCACTTTTTCGATTATTAATCAGGATATTAATAAAAAAATCGATCTAACTCTTGTATATTCCCAAAATTTGTGATATAAATACTATAATAAGAAGAAAGCTACAGAAAGGCGGAATTTTTGTGGAAGAGAATTTAGAAAAAACAACAAAAAAAGTATTAGTAGTAGACGACGAACAAGCAATAATCGACGTACTAGTATATAATCTAAAAAAAGAAGGATATGAAACATTAGAAGCAACAGATGGAATAACAGCAGTAAATATGGCGTTAGAACAAAAACCAGACCTAATGTTACTAGATATAATGTTACCAAAAATGGATGGACTAACAGTATGCAAAAGAGTAAAAAACTACTTAAATATTCCAATATTAATGTTAACAGCAAAAGATGCAGAAATAGATAAAATAGTAGGACTAGAACTAGGAGCAGATGACTACATAACAAAACCATTTAGTGTAAGAGAATTAATGGCAAGAGTAAAAGCAAATCTAAGAAAAAATGAAATAACAAACGTAACAAATATAACACCAGAGCAAATACCAGAAATTATAGAAACAGAAACAAAAAAAGACAACATCATAAAAGTAAATGATATAGAATTAGACTTAGACAGATTTGAAGTAAAAGTCAGAGGAGACATCATAGACCTAACACTTAGAGAATTTGAAGTACTAAAATTTTTAGCTGCACAACCAGGCCAAGTAATAACAAGAGAAACATTACTTGAAAAAGTATGGGGATATGAATATTATGGCGACATCAGAACTGTAGATGTTACAGTAAGAAGAATAAGAGAGAAAATCGAAAAAGATACATCAAGTCCAAAAATCTTAATTACAAAAAGAGGAGTTGGATATTATATAGCAACAAAATAAAAATAGAAAGAATAGAAAAGGCTACCAAAATAGTCAAAATATTCTTTCTATTTTTTGTTGAAATTTATATAGAAATATGATTAAATAATAAAAGAATTAAAATACAAAAACAGGGGGAATAAAAATGCCATCTTGGGGAATCCATTTAGGAGTAGCAAATAAATTATCAAATAATATAAAAAATATAGATAGAAATTTATTCATGTTTGGAAATGTAGTACCAGATATAAATAATGGGTATGTAGTAAAAGACATAAGCAAAATTATATCACATAAAATAACACATTATGATGGAGAAGTAGATTTTAAAGGATACAGAAAATTCTATAATAAATACATAAACAATATAAAAAATCCAGTAGTATTAGGGTGCTTAACACATTTAATGACAGACTACTATTTTAACAATATAACATATTCAACAAAATCTATATGGGGAAATGGAAAAGTAGTAGGGCTAAAATTAAATGATGGAAAAGAGATAAAATGTGACAAAGAGACAGTAAGAAAAATGAAAGTAAATGACTTTAAAATATTTGCAAATTATATATATAAAAGTCACGAATTATCAAATATCAAATATGATGAAAAAATGTTATCAATAAATTCAATTGTAGAAGAATTTGATATAACAAAAGAAGATGCAGAAAAAACAATACAATATTTAAATGATTATATACAAAATAAAAAAAGCATTATTGACAAATGTGAAAATCGAAAATATCAAATTTTTACACAAAATGAAATGGAAGAGATATCCGAAAATTGTAATATATTCATATTAGACTTTTTAAAAGAAAACAATTTAACTATATAGAGATTACATATAATTTTTCACTATATGTAATAAAAAACCGCAAAGTTCTTAAAATGTCGAATTTTGCGGTCGATTTCTATATTAAAATTAATAAAATTATTGACATAGCAAAAATATGATAATATAATCTAGAAGAAAATTTTAATTCAAAGTATTTTAATCAATTATTAAAATTAGATCTAATTAGAATCCACAAAGAAATATAAATTATTAGAAAAGAGCGCTCAATAATTTATACAAGTCCAAATTGGAGGTGAAATTAGCAAAAATGAATAGAAAATTCATATCAAACAGTAACTATGTATTTAGAAAAGTATTGAACAATGAACAATGTGTAGATATTTTAAAAGACTTCATTGGAACAATTTTAAACATTGAAATTGAAGAAATAGAATTAAATAGATACTTAAGCGAAAATGAAAAATATCTACCAAAAGAAGAAAACTTTGGCATTGCCGATGTACGAATAAGAACAAAAGAAAATGAAGAGATAAATGTAGGAATACAATTTATAGATGGTATATATATACAAACAAAAATGCTAATGTACTATGCCCAAATACATTTAAATCAATTGGAATATGATAACAAAAGAGAATTTACAAGAACAATAACTATAAATCTATTGGATTATAAATATTTTTCTACAAAAGGTTATGAACAAATGATAAAAATAAAAACAAATGAAAGTGATATTCAACTTGAAGAGGTTGAAATGTATGTACTTGAATTGCCTAAATATATTTGCAAAAATCCAAATAATAAGACACCAAAAGACGAATGGATAGAATATTTAAAGGGAAGTATAGCAACAGAAAAAATAAAGAACAAAAATATAAAAAAACTAGACGAACTAGTTGAAAAATACTGGTTAGAAGAAAAAATGGAATAATAAATTTTAAGATTTATTGTAAAAATTTTAGAAATGTATATTATAGGAAGTTAAAAACACCTTCCTATAATATACAAAAAATGCTCTACTATGCAGTAAAGCATTTTCTAAAATATTATTTTAAAGTTACCTTAACAACTGTACCAGCATCAACCTGAGAACCTTTAGGTGGATCTTGCGAAACAACAACACCAGAACCATCTATACTTATATTAAGATTAGCATTTCTTAATTCTGTAGTTGCAGTATAAGCACTTTTTCCAGTAAGGTCAGGAACTGTAGCAGAAGTTCTTGTAGTTTGGTCATATAACATAATAATAGAATTCTTTGATAATGAAACGCCAGGCTTTGGAACTTGCTCTACAACAACTGTACTATTTTTATCATTAGAAGTTGAAATTTTTGAAGTAAATCCTTTTTCACTTAATATTTTTTCAGCTTCAGCAATTGTTTTATTTCTAACTTCAGGAACTGTAATTAAATCAGAATCTTCCGTATTTTCTTCACTAGAAGGAATACCAAGATAAGGTAAAATTTCAGTCAACATTTGAGAGACAACAGGTCCAGCTAATGTTCCACCTTGGTGGTTACTCTTTGGAGGTTTATACAAATTAAGTAGTAATACAACTTGAGTATCTTCAACAGGAGAAATTGCAACATATGTAGCAACATACCCATCTATATCCTCTCTACCAGAACGAGGTTCAGAAGTACCAGTTTTTCCACCAACAGTATAGCCAGTAACAGCACCTCTTTTTCCAGTACCTTCTTCAACAACTGATTGCATCATAGATTTTACTTTTGAAGCGGTATCAGAAGAAATAACTTGTCTAACTTCTTCAGTGTCAACAGTTGTTACAGCACTTGTGTCTGTATTAGTAATTGACTTAACAATTCTAGGTTTCATTAAAACACCATCATTTGCAATTGCAGAAATTGCAGTTATCATTTGTAATGGAGTAATACTAAAACGCTGTCCAAAAGAATAAGTAGCTCGTTCAACTGGAATTACAGTAGATTCTTCTTTAAATATTGAATTAGCCTCACCAGGTAAATCAACACCAGTTTTATCAAAAAGACCAAAGGCCTTATAATATTTATATAAAGTAGGAGTTCCAATTCTAGCACCTAACTGTATTAGAGCAGGGTTACAAGAATTTTCTAATGCTTTTCTTAAAGATTGAGAACCATGTGAACCATCAGACTTCCAACAACTTATACGAGTATCACCAACAACTTCATAACCAGGGCAATTAAAATCACCAGCAACATCAGTTCCAGTAATATTTTCCTCTAAAGCAGTAGATGCTGTTATAAGCTTGAAAACTGAACCAGGTTCATATAATTCAGAAACAGATTTGTTAGACCACATTTTATATATAGCATCATTTTTCTCTTTGTCATTTAATGAATCATAAGTTTTTGCAACATACTCATTAGGAGTAAAAGGTTGATTTAAGTCATAGTTAGGATATGTAGCCATAGCTAAAATATCACCAGTTTTTGGATCCATAACAATGCAATTTCCACCATTTTCAACATTATTATCTTCAATTGCTTGTTTTAAATATTTTTCAACTATTGTTTGAATATTTAAATCAATAGTAAGAGTTAAATCACTACCATTTTCAGCTGGAATATAAGTTTCCTCTGCATTTGGAATTTCCTCTTGACTTGCACTTTTTGAACTTACAATTTTGCCAGGAGTACCTGTTAAAACAGAATCCCATTTATTTTCAATACCAGCTAAACCTTGATTATCACTACCACAAGAACCTAAAACCTGAGATAATACTGTTCCATATGGATAATATCTTTTAGTATCTTCATCTATGTTTATACCAGTTGATATTTTATTATCTGACATCCATTTTTTTAGTTCATCAACTTTATCTTTTTCAACCTTTTTTGCGATAGTCTCAACATTAGAGTCACTTGTTACTTTTTTTAAGGTTTCATCATAATCAAGCCCAAAAATATCTGAAAATACTTTAGCAACTTTTTCTTTTAAAGCTTGAGTATTATCACTATTTTTTGTATCTTTGATTTTTTGTGGGTTAATTGTTATTGTATCAACAGAGGCACTTGTTGCAAGGACTTTACCTGTTGAATCATAAATTGAACCACGTTTTGGACTTATTATTTGGTTTATTGATTGTTGATTATATGCTAGATTTTTTAAATAGTTTCCTTGTACAAATTGCAAGAATCCTATTCGTCCTACTAACAATGTAAAAATCAATATTATTACTACAAATATTATTTTTAATTTTTTAATATTTATAAAGTTTTGAGATGTATATTCAGAATTTATTTTTGTTACTTTTTTATTTATTTTTTTTGTATTTTTCGGTTTATTTTTATTGTTCAATATATTCACCACTCTTTTGTTCAAATTTATAACAGTATTGTATATTAAAGATGTTTAAAAATCAATAAAATTATTAAATTTTAGATAAAAAATATAATAACAAGTTACAATTTGTAGTTCCATTATAATTATTGATGTGTAAGGTAATTCCTTGAAGGTTATATATATTTGATATTGTATACATTTGATTGGAGAGAAAAATAGAAAAACTTAAATAAAAAACTGAGGAATGCTCACGGGAAAAATGTATATATGTATATGATTTTAAACATTTTCTCGGTTTAATACGCAATATAAGAATTTCTAAAATAAATTGATGGCACCCTTCCACTTGGTCTTCGCTTTGCTCAACCTGAACTCTTTCCATAAATTTATTTAAGAAATTATAGTATTGCTTTAATTACATTCGAAAAGTTTAAAATCATATACATATATACATTTTTAGCCGGAGTGAGAGAGGCTCAGTTTTTAATTTTAGATTTTCTTTTTGAACGCAATGAACAGTATACAATATCAAATATATATAACCTTCAAGGAAACAATTTACACATAATTTATTCTATAAGAACTGTGAATTATAATAATAACAAAATCAAAAAAAGAAAGGAGATTTACAATGATATCAACAGTAAAAACAATTTCACTAACAGGAATAGAAGGAAGTCTAGTGGAAGTACAAACAGACATAACAGGAGGACTACCAGGATTTGAAATAGTAGGACTGCCAGACACAAGCGTAAAAGAATCAAAAGAAAGAATAAAATCAGCGATAAAAAATTCAAGCATAGAATTTCCAAGTAGAAAAATAATAATAAACTTAGCACCAGCAAGTACAAAAAAAGAAGGAACAAGCTATGACCTGCCAATAGCCATAGGAATACTATTAGCACAAAACAAAATAATTAATAAAAAATTAGAAAATACAATATTTATAGGAGAACTATCTCTAGATGGAAAAATAAATCATATAAATGGAGTATTACCAATGTGCATAGAGGCGATGAATTTAGGAATAAAAAAAGTAATACTACCAAAATCAAATGAAAGAGAAGCAGCAGTAATTACAAACTTAGAGATAATAGGAGTAAATAATTTGCAAGAAGTAATAGACTATTTAAATGGAAGAAAATTAATAGAAGGGTCAACAGTCGATATATTAGAAATATTTAAGAGACAAAATAAAGAACAACTAGATTTTTCAGAAGTAAAGGGACAAGAAAATGTGAAAAGAGCGTTAGAAATAGCAGCAGCAGGAGGACATAATTGTATATTAATAGGCCCACCAGGTTCAGGAAAAACAATGATAGCAAAAAGAATCCCTAGCATATTGCCAGATTTAACATTTGAAGAAGCATTAGATGTTACAAAAATTCATAGCATATCAGGAATGCTAGATAACAACATTGGAATAGTGACAACAAGACCATTTAGAAGCCCACATCATACGATATCGCCAACATCAATGATAGGTGGCGGAAGAAATCCAAAACCAGGAGAGATAAGCTTAGCACATAATGGAGTATTATTTTTAGACGAATTACCAGAATTTAATAGAACAACATTAGAAGTGTTAAGAGGACCGTTAGAAGATAAAAATGTAACAATATCAAGATTATATTCAAAAGTGGAATATCCATCAAATTTTATGCTTATAGCTAGTATGAACCCATGTCCGTGCGGATATTATGGAAGTGAAGAAAAGAGTTGCAATTGTTCAGGACAAGCAATTGAAAAATATTTAAATCGAATAAGCGGACCACTATTAGATAGAATTGATTTACATGTTGAAGTAAAACCAGTGAAATATGAAAAGTTAAATTCAGAAATAAAGCCTGAAACATCAGAAAAAATAAAGAAAAGAGTAAATAATGCAAGAAGAATACAGTATTTAAGATACAAAGGTACGGGCATTTATTCAAACGCAGAATTAACACCGCAAATGATAGAAAAATATTGCCAAATTGATGAACAGTCAAAGAAGATATTGGAACAAGCATTTAGAAAACTTGGACTAAGTGCAAGAGCATATTCAAGAATACTAAAAGTTGCAAGGACAATAGCAGACTTAGAATCAAAAGAAAACATAGAAAGGCAACACATTTTAGAAGCAATTCAATATAGAAGTTTAGATAGAAAGTATGGAGATAAATTTTAATGAAAATAGATATAGAAAATTCAATATACCCAAAACAATTGAAAAAATTAAAAAATCCACCACAATTTATATATGCAAATGGAAACATAGGATTATTAAAAACTAATCGGAATATCAATAATAGGCTCAAGAAAACCAACAAAATATGGAGAAAGAATGACAAAAAAGTTTACAAAAGAATTAAGCTTATATGGGTTAACAATTGTTAGTGGAATGGCAGAAGGAATAGATAGTTTTGCACATACTACTGCATTAGAAACACAAGGAAAGACAATTGCTGTATTACCATGTGGATTTAACAAAATATTCCCCAAAAGCAATATAAAATTATATCAGCAAATATTAGAGGATGATGGACTTGTTATAAGTGAATATGAAGAAGAACAAGAAAAAACATATAAAAGTCTTTTAGAAAGAAATAGAATTGTAGCAGGACTATCAATTGGAACATTAGTAGTCGAAGGAGGATATAGAAGTGGAACAAGCGTAACTGCAAGAAAAACTAAAGAATTAAGAAAAAATGTATTTTGCATACCATCAAGTTTAGAAAACCCAAAGGGAATAACACCAAATAAATTAATACAAAGTGGAGCTTTTTTAGTTACAACAGTAGAAGATATTGTTAAAAAATATCCAGAATTAAAGTTGAAAAAACTAGAAGTTCAAAGACCGAAAGAGAAAGGAATTGAACCAGAATTTAAAGAAATTTATGATATTTTGAGTTTCGAAAAATCAATACATATTAATGAAATAGCAAAAAAATTGAATATGTCAATTAGTGAAATAAATTCAAAATTAATGATGCTTGAAATTGATGGAAAAGTAATTGCACTTCCGGGAAATAATTATAAAAAGTTTTAAATATCTTTAATGGAGATATATTAAAGAGTTAAAAAATCGACTAACATTATAAAGGAGAAAATGAAATATATGAAAATACACATAAAAAAAGATTTTGGTAATTCTGGTGAAGACATAGCAGTCCAATATTTGAAAAATCATGGACATATTATTTTAAAACGAAATTTTTATTGTAAACAAGGTGAAATTGATATTATCACCAAAGACAAAAATGAAATTGTTTTTATAGAAGTAAAAAGTAGAAGCAACACAGAATATGGACTGCCATCAGAGTCAGTGACAAAACAAAAAATTCAACATTTATATAAAACAGCTAGATATTTTTTGTATAAAAATAAAATGTTAAACGAATTTGTCAGATTTGATGTTGTGGAAATATTAATAAAAAGTGGAAAGTTTAATATAAATCATATAAAACAGATTATATAAGTTACAGTTCAGTAAGGAAAAGTCTTGAAATACCTGTGAATGATATTTCTTACTGGACCGTAACAACATAGGAACAATTTTATGTAAAATAGCAATAAAATCTTGAATATAGAACAAATTACTGGTATAATAAACAACGAAGTAGGGTTTAAATTTGACTTTATAAAAATAGACTTGAAACGAAAAAATATAAAAATAGAAAGGACACCAGATGGAAAATATATTAGAAGAAACAAGATTTATAATGAAAAAATACAACATAAAAGCAAATAAAAATCTTGGACAAAACTTTTTAATAAACGAAGAAGTAGTAAACAACATAGTAGGTTGTAGTAACATAGAAAAAGAAGATTTAGTAATAGAAATAGGCCCTGGATTAGGAACACTAACAAAATATCTGCTAGAAAAAGCAGGAAAAGTAATATGCATAGAACTAGACACAAAAATGTTGCAAATACTAGAAGACAGATTTTCTTTATACAATAATTTTGAATTAATAAACAATGATGTACTAAAAGTTGATTTGAAAAATATAATAGAAAAAGAAAAAGCAGAAGGTAAAATAAAAAATGTAAAAATAGTAGCAAATTTACCATATTACATTACAACACCAATAATAATGAAACTATTAGAAGAAGAGTTAGAACTAGAAAGTATAACAGTAATGATACAAAAAGAAGTGGCAGACAGGCTAATAGCAGTACCAGGACAAAAAAATACAGGAGCAATAACATATTCTGTATATTATTATGCAAGTTCAGAAGCAATAATGGAAGTGCCCAATAGCTCATTTATACCAGAACCAGAAGTAACATCAAAAGTAATAAAATTAAATATAAGAAAAGAGCCAATTGTTACACCAAAGGACAAAGAAAAAATGTTCAAAATAATAAAATATGCATTTATGCAAAAAAGAAAAACATTGCTAAATTCATTAACAAATAATGGTGTGTTTGAAAACAAACAAAAAGGTACAGAAATTTTAAATTCGCTGGGAATAAAGGAAAGTGTAAGACCAGAAGAGTTAACATTAGAACAATTTGAAAAAATTTCAGATATTTTATAAAAAATATTCCAAAAAAAAATTACATATGTTATAATAAAAAAGAAGAATAATGTAAGGAGGTTAGAATGAATCAAATTCTAGTAACAAAAAAATTATATATAACACCAGAATTAAAAAGAAAAAAGAAGATATATAAATTTGATTTTATTATATCTGTATTTTTAGTATGCATTTTAACATCTTTATACATTTATGCTGAATATGACAGAAACAAAAGTGAAGCAGTATCACAAGACATACTAGAAGAAATGAACCAAACACTAGCAGATACTTCGGTAGACACAACTGTTGCAGATGATGATGTTTTGATGGTAGTACTAGATGGAACAGAAGAAGACATTAGTTCAGCAGATAGCAAAGTTAAAGTAGACATTACACAGGTAAATAGCCAAGCACAAAAAGAAACAACACCAAGTGGATATCAATATAAAAAAATTGCAGTTATAAATATACCAAAAATAAATGTTAATTATGCAATATTACAAGGTGAAACAGGAAGTGCAGAAGAAACAGATGCATTATTAAAAATTTCACCGGTTAAATATCATGGACATGAACCAAATGAAGTAGGAAATTTCTGTATAGTAGCACATAACTACAGAAATACAAAATTCTTCAGTAAAGTGCCAACATTAGTAGTTGGAGATACAGTAGACTTAACAGATTTAACAGGAAGAAAAATTACATATCAAGTATATGATAAATATACAGTAGACCCAAGTGACACAAGCTGTACAACACAATTAACTGGAGGAAAAAAAGAAGTTACATTAATAACATGTACAGATGATAGCAAACAAAGGGTAGTAGTAAAATGTAAAGAAGTAAAATAGTAACAAATTAAAAGTCTTTCTCATATAATAAAATAAAATTATTGTATGAGGGGGATTTTTTCTTGGCTAAAATATTAGTTTTTAATAATGATACAGATAGAATGGAAACCTATTATAGAGGTGAATCAGAGCCCATGCCATATAACACAAATGGCACTTTAAGGGTAAAAGAATTTAGAGGTTCTAGTAAATCAAATATTTTGTGGACGACAAAAAGGACAATGCAAAGTTGGAATAGTCAAAGATATATTTTTGGTGCACCAATACCAGTAGGATTTGCATTTAAAAGACCATATGAAGGTGGACATGGAAACCAAAGCCAACATTATGCAGGAGTTGCCTTTGATGTTGGTCAAACATTAAGTTCAACACAAAGAACTAGACTATGGAATTCAGCAAAAAATTCAGGGGTATGGTATTATGTTGAACCAATAAATTTAACACCTACATGGGTGCATTTTGATAAAAGATTCGGAAAACCGGCGTGTTCTACAGGGGGATTTCCACAATTAAAAAGAGGAAGCTTAAGCAACTATGTTTGTATAGCACAAGATGATTTAAATACATTAGGATTTAGAACAAATGGACTTGATGGTATATTTGGAGCAGCAACACAAAGCGCGGTAATTAATTATCAAAAATCAAGAGGATTAACTGCAGATGGAATAGTTGGGTGTAATACTTGGCGCTCTTTACAAGAGGCTGTTGTTGGCACAGGACCAACAAGCACAACAATAAATTAATAGCTAGAAGACATCAATAAGAATCATTATAGTAGTGTTTTCCATAGTGCTACAGTACTATTTAATTAAATGAAAACGTGATTATTCAAAAATGAGTAATCACGCTTTTTATTTTTATTCTTCATTCATATCTGTTTCTGCAATTGTTTTTGCTACATTATAGATTAATTTTTGTTTCTCTGGAGAAACACTTTTAATTAAGTCTGTAAATTCTTTATCTAAGTAGTTTTCTGAACTGCTAGAAGCACCGTTTAATAAGTAACCTTCTGAAACATCTAGTAAATCACATAATTGATTTAATCTTTTTAAGTTAATATGTGAATTACCTCTTTCAACTCTACTTAAGAATGCAACAGAAATATCAATTTTATCTGCTAAATCTTCTTGAGTCATATTTTTAGCAAGTCTTGCTTGTTTTATTCTAGAACCGATTACGCTGTAATCAATAGCCATTTTTTTCACCTTCTTTCACTTTGCCATGTTCATTGTCATTCGAATTTATAACAATAATATATCATTTAACTTATAAGTTTTGAAGTAACAAAATAAGAAAAATAAACTAATAACTCAAAAAACAGACAAAAACTATTGAAATATAAGCAAATTATACAGTTATAAATACTGAAAAAATCATGAAAAATTAAAAATAAAAATAAATATTAGCAAAAAATAAAGAAAATAGGCGTAAAAATGAATAAAAAGGAGAAAAAGTACTATAAGACTGGAAAAATGAATGCAAAAAACTAGAAAAAACAGGAAAAAAAGAATAATTAGGTATACATAATTTGAAAATGAGCAAAATATATAGTATAATATAAAATGTTCGCGCTAAAAAACGGAATAATTACATTGAATAAAAATTTTAAAAATTTGTATAAGAGTTTCGTTAATAAAAAGGAGAGTGGATTTTATTAGTATAAAAAAATTTAAATTTTATACAAAAGAAACAACGAAATATTTAAATATAGTATTAATAGCAATTGGTTTTATAATATCAATAATATTAATAAAATATAAACCAATGTATGAAGTAAAAATTTCTGGAGAATCAATTGGATATATAGAAAATAAACAGGCAATAAATGAAACAATAAAAAATAATATAGAAGATTTAAATCAAGCCAATATAGAAAATATTGAATTGACAAAAAAACCAGAATATGAATTAAAATTAGTCGAAAAATCTCAAGAAAAAAATGATGACGAAATAATAGTAGCTTTACAAAAAGAGCTGGAAATAACTTATAAATATTATGAAATAGCTTCAAAAGATGAAGTTATTGAAAAGGTTGAAGATAAAGAAACTGCGGAAAAATTGGTTAATGAAATAAAAGAATTGTCAGATAGTGAAATAAATCTAACGATAAATGAAAAAACAACAAATGCATTAGAAGAAGTTCAAATTGACAAATTGGAAGTAGCTAAAGCGAACACAATAGAAAAACTAAATATTGATACAACTGAAGAGATATCAAATATCAATGGAATAAAAATAGCAACTTTACCAGTTACAGGAACAATATCTTCAAGATATGGAGTCAGTAGTAAAATAAGAGTATCAACACATACAGGTTTAGACATTGCAACAACTACAGGCACACCAATAAAAGTTGTTGCAGACGGAACTGTAACATTTGCTGCATATAGTGGCTCTTATGGATACCTTGTAAAAGTTGACCATGGTAATGGTGTTGAAACTTGGTATGGACATACTAGTAAAATGCTTGTAAAAGCAGGGCAAGAAGTAAAATCAGGAGATACAATAGCATTAGTTGGAAGTACAGGTAATTCAACAGGACCACACTTACATTTTGAAGTAAGGATTAATGGAGAACATGTAAACCCACAAAAATATTTGTATAAGTAAAAGATGAGACAAGTGAGAAAGGTTAAATACATACCGAATCTCAGATTTGTCTCTTTTTTTTTTAGGCTGTGAACTGTAACGATAAGATAATTATAAAAATAGGTTCTCTACAAGAATAAGTTGACAAATTTTTATAATAATATATAATAAAATAGAACAAATACTATTAAATATTTATTATGGGAATAAGGTGATAAGATGAAAATACAAGATAGAATAAAAAAATTTATGAATAGAAATAATCCAGAATTAATAGCAGGAGAGACAAAGTTAGATAAAAAAATAAATGAAAAAGCAAATGAAATAGAAAAATTATATGTGACAAAAAAAGAAAATGGAGAAGAAAACCCTATAAATGATACAGTAGAAAAAATAATGCAAATTGTACAGAATAATCCAGATCCATTAGAGGTAAGAAAACTTTTAACAGAGTTAATAGAAAGAGAAAATATATCAGATCAAGTTGTAGAAAGGGCAGCTATAGAATTATCAAAAAAAGAGGATATACTAAATCATATAATAGTAGAGGCAATCGACGAGGCTGAAACAAGTATTCCAGATAGTTCAATTAAAAATATAATAAACAAGGGAGACTTGAACATACGAGATAATTTGGAATTGATACAACAGATGCATGATCAAGAAAAACAGAAACAAGCAGAACAAGAACAATTAGAACTTCAAAGACAGGAACAACAAACAAAGATTGAGCAAAAAAGAAAAGAAGCAAAAACAAAGATTGAAATATTAAAATCAAATATAAAAGAAATGCAAGATGGTGAAATTGGAGATAAAATATCGGCTATACAAGAGCAATTAGGACCAGAAAATATGAATAATGAAATAAACGAATTGATTCAAAATATAATAGCACAGAGAATGGCAGAGGATATTTATAATGATGCAAGAAAAAACCCTTCAATATATAAGTTGTCTAAAGCAATGTCAACAGGGGAAATGATAGAAAGAGATTTAGCAACAACGGTACAAGAAAAATATAAAGAAATAGAAGAAGAAAGAGGACATAAAGAAGGCAGGTTTAATAAAAGAGAATTTAAAATGCTAATTTTAAACGAAATGGCAAGACAAATTAGTATCGAATATGAAAAAACAGGACTATTTGATATTCCAGAATCAAAGCAATTAAGTCAGCTGAAAAAAGAAGAAAAAAAATATTTGGTAGATACTATACAAAATCTTGTTAATACAAAATTAAAAAAAGAGGATATCTTAGAGATTTCAAGACAAATAAATGAAGGAAATAAAGAATTACAGAAAAAAGAAAATCAAATTATAAATTTAATAAGACAAATTCCAATAGAAGATAAAAGCAGGATAATAGATGTATTAAATAAAATGATAGTAGATAAAAACAGCTTAGACACAATAGAGATGCTTGATAATGAGGGGTTATTAAATAAACTTGCAATTATGCCAACAGAAAAAAGAAAAGAAACTATTAATATAGTAAACAATGCTATTGGAAAAAGAAATAAATATAAAGTGGCTACAAAAACACCAAAAGTAAATAGTGCAAAATTTAGTAGAAAGCCATCAATAGAGGATGAAGGAAGATAAAGTTTATTTTATCTTTCTTTTTTTGTGTATGAAAATAACAAAAATCTTTTTCACACAAAATTTACAAAAAAAATAACATTTGGGAATAATATAAAAATAAAATACCCATATAATATAAATATGAAAAATATGGGAGCAAAAAAATTGAAAATTAAATAATAATCAATTAAAAAGCACCAAAGAAAGGTGGAAACCAAATGAAAGAAAACAAAGAATTACAGAAAATTGAAAATATAATGGAGATAGAAATACCAATAGATACGAAAAGCAAAGAATTTGAAAAAGTGATGTTTATATATCAAGTAGCACTAAAAGAAATCAATACAAAACTAGAAATATTAAAAGACGAATTCAAACTTTTTTACGAATATGACTTAATAGACCACATAAACACAAGGATAAAATCACCAGAAAGTATAACAAAGAAAATGAAAGACAAAAGTTTACAATATACATACAAAGAAATGATTAAAAATATTAATGATATTGCAGGAATAAGGGCAATATGCCCAATTCAAAAGGATATATACTCAATAAGAAACTTAATTACAAAAATACCGGGATTAAAAGTACTGAAAGAAAAAGACTATGTTAAAAATCCGAAAAAGAGTGGATATTCAAGTTATCATATGATTTTGGAAGTTCCAATTACATTGTCACAAAATTTGATATATGTAAAAGTTGAACTTCAAATAAGAACTTTAGCAATGGATTTCTGGGCAAGTATTGAACACAAAATGAAATATAAACCAGATAAAGAAGTTACAAAGTCAACTTCAAAAGAACTTGTACAATGTGCTAAAATGGTAAATAAATTGGATAATAAAATGATGGTTTTAAATACATAATTAACATAAAACTTGAAAATAAGTATAAATTGTAGTATAATATAGATAGTTTAATGTAACAAAAATAGCTTATAGCATAGGAGGAAGACAGATGAAAAAAATCAATTTAGCTATTCGGGGCGGAGGAGTAAAAGTCCCGGCAATAGGAGTCATGAAGGCTCTAGAGGAAGAAAAAGTGGAAATATCCACATATTCTGGCACCAGTATTGGTGCTATAATTGCAACATTAGGAGCAACTGGAACATCAGCAGATGAAATATTGGAACAAGTAAAAAATTTTGTAATCCAATATTCAGAAGCAAGCCGCTTAAAAGGTGGCAAAGGAAGTCAAATAATTGAAGATACAGTTAACAATTACTGTGGCAATATTAAGTTCAAAGATTTATCTAAAGAATTGTACATTGCTGCAAATCAGGGGAGCTTACTGTTCCCAAAAGAATTTGTATTTAGCAAAAAAACAACCCCTGAAGTGTCTTTGGGAGAAGCATGCAGGGCAAGTTGTAGCTTTCCGGTTGCATATGAACATTATCACATGCAAATAAATGGAAAGAATTACAAATTCTGGGACGGAGGCATGTGTACTAATCCTGTAATTCCATCAGATGGATTTACGGTATTAGCAACCTTTAAAAAGCAAAAGGAAAACCTAAACTCCAGATATGTCAATGCATGGAAATTGCCGGAAACACAGGCAGACTTTGTAGTAAAACCTAAGGTATACATGGGAACCTTTGGTACTCCTGAGGATATAATACTTGCAAGTGCTTCGGGATATGCTGAAGCCAAAGACAAAATGGAGGAATTGCTCCATTTGATAAGATAAAACATAGGGTGGAGAAAGACCAAACTTTTTCCACCCATGTTTTTGCAAAAAATTCATAATAAAAGAACATTATGCAATAAAGTAGATTTATATTTTTTCAAAAACAAAGAAGGATTTATGTAAAATAGGTCGAATATTATATATAAGTATGTTTATTTGAAAGAAAGAGAGGAAAAATGGCAAGATATAGTGAAGAGATATTAAATGAAGTAAGACAATCAAACGACATAGTAGATGTCATATCACAATATGTGCACTTAAAAAGAAGCGGAAGAAACTATTTTGGACTATGTCCATTCCACAACGAAAAATCACCTTCTTTTTCAGTCTCACCAGATAAACAAATATTCCACTGCTTTGGATGTGGAGTTGGAGGAAATGTAATAACATTTGTATCACAAATAGAAGGACTAAACTTTGTAGAAACAGTACAAATGTTAGCAGAAAGAGCAAACATACAACTACCAACACTACAAAACAATGGAGACACACAAAGAGAGATACTAAAAGACAAAGTATATAAAGTAAATGAATTCACTGCAGAATACTACCATCAAAATTTATATAAACCACAAGCCAAAATGGCACAAGAATATGTAAAGAAAAGACAACTAACAAACGAAACATTAAAATCATTCAGAATTGGATTCTCAGGCAAATTTGACGAACTATATCAAGAGTTAAAGAAACAAGGATTTCAAGAACAAGAAATATTAGAGTCAGGGTTAGTCAACAAAAATGAAAGAGGCCAATACATAGACAGATACAGAAATAGACTAATGTTTCCAATATGTGATGCAAGAGGAAGAGTAATAGCATTTGGAGGAAGAGTATTAGACGACTCAAAACCAAAATACATAAA
>CAKOWP010000016.1 GCA_934122385.1 uncultured Clostridia bacterium
TGTGTTACACCATTCATTAAATGATTGTATATATTTCCTTTTGGCTTTTCCATTTCTATATTTTCTCTTTTATTTCCCTGATGATGATAAATTGGAATTTCATTTTCTGAATTTAATGCTTTTTCTATCAATTCTTTTGGTTTGTGAATTCCCTCTGATACACCTGTTTTCAAAATTCTTTTGCCATCAAATCTTGATAAATCAACTTTTACATCTGCTGCTATGATTATTGCTTTTGCATTTTTGATTTCTTCATCTGTAAGTTTGTTTTTTGTTCCTGACTGTCCTTGTGTTTCTATTTTTATTGGATGTCCTAATTCTTTTCCCATTTGTTCTAAGCTTTCTGCTGCCATATACGTATGGGCTATCCCTGTTGGACATGCTGTTATTCCTAGTAATTCATAATTATTGTTAGATTTATTCATTGATTTGTTTTCATCTGCCTTATCTATTATTTCTAAAAATTCTTCTTTTGTTTTTGCATTTAACAAATCATTTTTAAATTTTTCATTCATTAACAAAGCCGATAGACGACTTAAAACTTCAAGATGAAGATTATCTTTACTATTTGGCGCCGCTATTAAAAATAGTAATTTTACAGGTTTGCCATCTAATGAATTAAAGTCAACTCCATTTGGTATTACCATTGCAGCAAGTCCTGGCTTTGAGATGACATCACCTTTTCCATGTGGTATTGCAATACCTTCTCCTACACCTGTTGAGCCTTCTTCTTCTCTTTTAATTACTAATTCTAAATATTTTTGCTTGTCTTTAATATTTTCATTGTGTTCCATCAATTTAACTGCTTTTTCTATCACTTCTTTTTTACTTGATGCTTTTACATTTAAGTCGATTGATTCTTTTTTGAGTAAGTCAGTAATTTTCATTTTTAATACCATTCCTTTCTTAATAAAAATTATCTAAATTTATTTAAAATATTTTCAATTTTATCTTTGGTCGCCAAGAACAAAGTGTTTGTCGTTGCAGTTGCTGCTGCAACCCCCATTTGAAGTGCCTTTTCATAATTATTAAATTGTTCATGCCCTGCTAAAAATCCTGCAACCATTGAATCTCCTGCACCAACTGTGTTTATTGCATCTTCTGTATTTAATGCGTTGATTTTATATGAATATCCATTTTCGTCTAAAAGTATGGCTCCATCACTTCCCATTGAAACAATAACATTTTGAGCACCTTTTAACTGTAGCTGTTCGGCATACTCTAGTGCCTCATCTTGGTTTGATATTTTGACGCCGAAAATTTCTTCTAATTCTTCTTGATTTGGTTTTATTAAATACGGCTTGTATTTCAATGTTTTAAGTAGCAAATCACCTGTTGAATCAACTACTATTTTTATGTTTTTATGTTCTAGTTTTTTACAAATTTCTTCATAAATACTGTTTGTTACGCCATTTGGCACACTTCCTGATAACACTAAAATATCTTCATCTTCTATTATTTCCAATTTTTTGTATAATAATTCAAGATATTTTGAATCAATGTATGGACCTTTTGCATTTATTGCAGTCTCTCGATTTTCTTCTAATATTTTTACATTAATTCTGGAATTATTATTTTCGATTTCTATGAAATCAGTCTTAACTCCATATTTTTGTACTTGTTTTTCTATTTCATTTCCTACAAATCCTGCTATAAATCCCATTGCCGTTGTTTCTTGCCCTAATGTTTTTAGTACTATTGATACATTTATTCCTTTTCCTCCTGGAAATATATATTCTTCTTGGCTTTTATTTATCTTTCCTGTTTTAAATTCTTTTGATTTTATTACATAGTCTAATGCTGGATTGAATGTTATTGTGTATATCATTTTTCCTCCTTTTGAGACACATGGGACAGTTCAATTTTGTCTCATTCTTTTGTCGAATCTTGTCATTTTGTTATTTTCTTTATTTTTCTTTTGTTTTAAATATTTCCCAAAAGCAAAAAGAATATTCATTTCTGAATATTCTTTACAAATTTTTATAGACTTTTAAATATATTCGTGATATGTTTTTTATGTTAACAGTTATGTTCTGCAAATGATTGTAGATAAAAAGACAAAAACTTTTACTGCTGTTTTATATGATGATACATATCAAAAAGATTATGGTCGTTTGATTTTTGATACAGCGGAAGATGCTATAAACGCTGCAAACAAACTTCCTAAGCCCAATACTATTATATATCAAAAAATTGGAAAAAAAATTTACAAAAAGACTGTTCTTGGCATTGATGGTAAGTATGTTGGCGGAGTCTATGATTTAAGGATTTGTTTAAATAGCGGAGAAGATATCTCTACAAAAGAGCTTAGATCTTCTATATTTTTTAATGAATCCGATGCAAAATAATAAGAACCAAATCAAAAGTATTCTTCATATAGAAAATGATATTTATCTTGATCCAGAAAAACAGATTGAATATGAGGAAGAACAAGAACTAGATTTAAACTTATATGATTTTTGATTTTTCTATAAAAATATAGTATAATATAAGTATGAGTACAAAAGTTAAGAAGGTGAAATTAATGAATGATTTACAAGTAAGATTAGCACACATATTTAATTTAATAGATTCTCAAAATAATATCTCTGATACACATAAACAAGGATTAAAACAGATTGTAGAGAAATGCATTACAAACATTCCTAATTTTAATGAAAAAAATTTATTAAATGTATTAAATAGAGGCGATTTTTCTGTGTCTATTAATCCTAATCTTCGAGCAAGAGGACATTATTCTGTTGCAAATAATACATTTGCATTAAGAGAAGATTTTGATAATAATTTACCAACAGCTTTACATGAATTTTTACATTTAGCAAGTACTCCACAGAAAATAAATTTTACAGATAGTAACAATTATGAGCATGAAACTGGTATTTGTGAATATGGAAAAGAAAATGGCGAATCTTACCAGTATGCTACACAATTAAATGAAGGTATAACGGAATGGCTTACTCAAAAATGCTTTGGTGGAGCTTATCGTGGTTCGTATTTCTTTGAATCAAAAATTGCGAGTATTTTAGATAAAACAGTTTTTGAAGGAAAACTTACAGAAGCTTATTTTGAAGGAAATACTGATAAAATATTTGAAACTTTAGAACAAAATGGAATCGATACAAATATGTTTATGGAAATGACTGATTTATTAGATAGAAACCATAAAAATAATGAGCATGTTGTGGAAATTGAAAGTATGTGTATAGATATAATTAAACAAAAATCACTAAATATGCTTGAAATATCAACAAATCTTCCTGATATTCAATCCAAAATAAAACAAATGCTTTCTATTGTACAATCAAATATGGTAATGCAGAATAATTCTCAAACAACTCTAAATCCAAGTACTATTGGACAATTTCCAGAATCAACATTATCTAAATTAAGTTTAGTAGATAGTAGCTTTAATAAATGTTTAGTTAGTATAAAACAAAAAAATATAGAATTGAAAAAAGAGCAAGAAAAACCATTATCAACAGAGCTTAAATCGTTCCGTGAACAATATTCATTACCAGAAGAAGAAAAGCGAAGATTAGCAATATATTCAAAAGAAACTGCTGAAAGAATTGCAACTGAAACTCCACAGCCCGATTTATCACAAGAAGAATATACATATTAAAGCATCCAATCACGGATGCTTTTGTTTTATTTTAATATAAAGAATAATAATAAACTTATTACTAGTTGAACTAATACTATTTTCTTTGTTATCTTATATACTTTTTCTATTTTTTCTCTAGAATTTCCATTATTAGCGAATTGTCCTATTTGTACTTCATTGTGTCCTATAAATTCATCTACATTATCTATATATGTTGCTCTATGTTTATTTTTATTCCATCCAGCATATTTAGTTTTTGGTATTAAATATTTATACCAATTAGCAATTATGTTGTAACCAATTACATTACCAATAATTGCAGCTATAAACCATTGACCTATAATAATTACAAATTTATTTGCTAATAATGTTTCTAGTACTTCTGGTAAACTAATCATTTTTAGAACAAAATATAAAATATAAGATAATACAAATCCAATACTTAGGCAAAAGCTTTGTATTCTAAAATTCCTATTCTTAATAGTTCTATTATATCTTTCTTCTGTTCGATTAAGTATATCTATAATGTCATTATAGATTGTATAAGATTCATTTT
The DNA here is from genome assembly GCA_934122385.1 of uncultured Clostridia bacterium. Classification (GTDB taxonomy): domain Bacteria; phylum Bacillota; class Clostridia; order TANB77; family CAG-508; genus CAG-269. The sequence continues at coordinate 4,161 of CAKOWP010000016.1, forward strand.
CTAATTGTTCGCTATTTACCATAATTCTAGTTGAATCTTCTGAAAAACTTATAGATATATTCATATGTTTATAATTGTATCTTTCAGGATTTGTATAATTTTCTGAATATCTTATTTTTAATTCTATTCTAATTCTCACTATATTTTGTGGATTCGCTAAACTTCCTATAAACCAATTATATTCTTGTTGTGTAATTGTTTTGTTATCTCTATATGTAATCATATAATCAATACTTGGAGGTGTAGTTGCTTTATATTCGTATTTTTGTTCTGTAAATTTTAAACCTCTATTTTTATTTTCATCAATATTTATTAATCTTTCATAATCATCTTTTTTATTTTCTAAGTAGTTTGCTATTTGTTCTATTTCATTTATGGTTATGATCCTATTAACAATTGTTTCTTCATTTGCCATTTTTAAATTCTCCTTTTTTAATTATTAAAATCATTATAGTATATTTGATTTTTTCTGTCAAAAATTTATTGGTCAATTTTTAACCAATAAATTTATTCTAAAATTTTCCAATATCCAGTTTTCTTTGAACCTTCTCTTGAAATAATTTTTTCATCTTGTAAATGTTTAATTGCTCTTGATATAGTTCTATCTGAAAGCTTAGTTTCATTTACAATTTCATCTCTTGTTATTTGATTATTGTTAATTATTAAGTTTAAAATTTGTTGTTCATTTTTAGTTAATTTTATTGTGTCATTTATTGTGTCATTTACTGACACTTTATTTTTTGTGTCATATTCAAATGGATTTTCTTTGTATTTAAAAGAAACTCTTAAAAAATGATCCATAAATTTAAAACAACTTTTATCATAAGCATCTAAAATTCTTAAAACTCCAGAACCTATATTTTCAATTAAATCTACATCTTTAAAAACTCTAATAAGTTCTTTATTTCTTGGAGCAGTAACACCTTCTAAAAATTCTTCTTGTGATAATCCTTGTGGTAGTCCTCCTCCTGATGTGATTTCAATTCTATCAGAATAAAGTTCAATTATTGGTGTTGTACTTAAAGTATAATCGCTATGTACCATTGCATTTATAACAGCTTCTTTTAATGCTTTACTATCTATCATTTCTACTTCTTTTCTACCATTGTATTCAATTTTTGCATAAACAGTATTTTCCGCCGTAAGCCTATCCAAAATTCTTTGGGTAGCAGTTATTAAACAACAATACCCATATTCTTGATTTTCTATTAATTCCATTTTACTTGTTCCTAAATACTTAACAAGTTTTATTGATATATCATTTTCGTCAGCAAGTAAATAAGCATTATAGTTATATTTTCCATCATCAGTTAATAAATTTAGATTTCTAGCAAAATTATCATTAAGAATCATTCCATTCCCTTCATAATGAATTTTCAACTGTCTAAATGTTAAATCTTGTCTAGGCGACTCTATTTCTTTTAAAGAATTTTTTATTCGTCTAGCAAACATTTCTTCAATCATTCTCTCTGTCATTCTTTCTTTACTACTACCAATTCTAATATAACATCCTTCTGGAGTTCTTCCTTTTTTCCTTAAATAATAAGGCTTTTCAGTTCCACTTGATATTATAACTTTGATTACTTCTTTATTATCTATTGTTTCCACAGTTACATCAAATAATCCTAAAGTAGAAGGTTGTATATTATTTTTTATTCTGTCTTTAATTTGAAGTTGTGTTAAGTCAGTATTTTCAACTCCAACAACTTGTCCATTTTTATTTATTCCAACATAAATTATTCCACCTTCTTTATAATTAAGAAAGGCAATAACTTCTTGCTCAAAATCTTCATTTAGTTGTTCTTTGTTTTCAAATCTGTTTGTTTCAGTATTTGCCATAAACTAATCCTCCAACCTGTTTTTAAATTTTGCCACCAGCAGTGGCAAAATTGATATTATTTATTATTTAATAACCACTCATAAACTTCATCTTCTGTTAATAATCCATGTTTCAATTTATTAACTCTATCTTTAGCATCTTTTTTTCCATTTATCAAAATCTTTTTTCATTTGTTTATTATCTTTATTTCTACCAACAGCCATAGACTTTAATTGGTATAATCTTCTATATTCTGCAAATGCTTTATTTTGTTTTAGTCTTTCGTTATAAGCTTGTACTGCACCTTGTTCTCTACAAGTTTTACCGTTTGCTTTTGGATAATCACAGTATATTTCATCTAGTCTTGAACTTGGTATAAAATACATACCACAATTTTGACATAATTTTTCTTTTTCTTCAATATTATATATGTAATTTACTGAAAAAGTTAATTCTTGTTGTATTTCTTGAATTTGATATTGTAAATCGCTGTAAATTTTTGTAACTTTACTTATATATTCGACATTGTCTTTATATTTTCCTTTTAATTCAAAAGTATATTCTTCATCTAATTCTTTTAATAATTCAAAACCATAAGCAAAAAAGAAGGTTTCATAGGCAGTTTCAAATGTTTCTAAATTTGCATTTAAAAATCTTAACAAAAACATACCAAATTTCTCAATGTAAGGAAAATAAGTATTGCCTGGAAATTTAAGTCCTTCTTCTGACTTTTCTAATTTTGCTTTTTTATTATAAAATATTTCTACTATTCTTTTATCATTATTCATCTTAATACCATTTTGATAAAAATACAAGATTGGTTAGAACATTCTAGTTCTAAAACAACAGAAAGATATGCACATTTAGATTCGAGTACAAAGATAAAATCTGCTACAGCTATTGAAAATGCATTAAGTTTTAATGGCGATAAAAAAGATATATTAGATCTGGACTCTAATACATATAATTAGATAAATATTTCAAATTATCAGGAAAAATGTTAGGAAAATCTGCTTTTTTTATAAATTAAAACCTCAAGCATATCTTACGAAACACTTGAGGTTCTAATGGTGCAGATGGCCGGAATCGAACCGGCACGGTTTATTCAACCGCAGGATTTTAAGTCCTGTGCGTCTACCAGTTCCGCCACATCTGCATTTAATATTTGAACTGGTTGTCCTAACGACAATTGATATTATAATATTATATAAAAAAATTGTCAATACTTTTTTCAAAAAAACTTCAGAAATCTTTAAAAAATTTTTCAACCAGTAAAAAAAATTATTTTAACTCATACTAAGTAGAAAAATCTTCACAGATTATTTTGCATAACAAAATAATCTATGAGAATTATCAATTTTTTTTATAATCAATACAATATTTTTTATAAAGTTCCTTTACATTCTTTTTAGTCAAAGCCCTTTCTATACCAACTTGGCTAACTTGAGTAAAGAAATCAGTTATCAAATTTTCAACTTGATCATTAACAAGAGTTTTATCTCTTTCATTGACCCAATATTCTAGTTCATATCCCTTAGTCCACTCTTTACCTTTGTATATCAACCCTGCTGCCAATTTATCACAAAGCATCTCTGCAACATATTGATATGGAATAATTGGAGTTTTATCTGGTGCACTTAAATCTACCCAGTAATCTGTATGATGCTTGTTTCTTCCTTTATGATGTAGCCAAGCTTTTGAATATCCCTCTGTTTTTTTGCAGTCAGTTATTGGTGAATGTTTTCCATTAAAATATTTTACTCCTTCCCAAAATTCTGTTGGTGAATATTTTGATAAATCATGAACAAAACCTCTCCAAGGTTGTCCTACTTTGCAGCATAATTTGAATACTACCCATTTGTGTTTTGTTATTACCATAAAATGCCCTACTATATTTTTTAAGTACATATATTTCATCTCCTCTTACTACGTGTTTAGTTTATCACATATTTTTTTTAAAAGCAACTTTTTGAAAAAATTGCATATACTATTAAAGATGCTAATAAATATTGTTAAAATTTGCATTTTTTTAATTGTCATCATATTTTATTGGCTACTTTTATCAAAGTCGGAGGTTTATATATGTGTGGTTTTGTTGGTTTTGTTGATTTTAAAAATGATGTTTCTTCTAAGAAAAATATCTTATTAAATATGAATTCCACTCTGGCTAAAAGAGGTCCAGATGAAGATGGATATTACATAGATAAGAATGTTGCTTTAGGTCATAAACGTCTAATTGTTATTGACCCTGAACGGTGGAAAGCAACCAATGATTGAAAAATATTCTTATGGTGAATATGTTATTGTTTACAACGGGCAAATTTATAATACTAAAGAATTGAAAGAAACTTTGTCTGAAAATGGATTTACTTTTAATGGTCATTGTGATACTGAGGTTTTATTAAAATCCTATATTCACTATGGAAATGATGTTGTTCATCATCTTAATGGAATTTTTGCTTTTGCTATTTGGAATAGTAGAAAAAAAGAACTTTTTATGGCTCGTGACCATTTTGGAGTGAAACCACTATTTTATACAATGAAAAATGGTAGTCTGATTTTTGGTTCTGAAATTAAGGCTTTATTCGAGTATCCCGGAATTGAAAAGGTACTGGATAATCAAGGTATTGGCGAATTATTTGGAATTGGTCCAGCTCATACCCCTGGGACTGCAGTTTTTAAGGATATTTATGAGATAAAACCTGCTCATTGTGCTACTTTTAATAATTATGGCTTGCACATTGAACGCTATTGGAAATTAAAATCCGAAAAACATACAGATAGTTTTGGAACTACTTGTCAAAAGGTTAAGTTTTTGTTGAATGATGCTATTACTAGACAACTTGTTTCTGATGTTCCTTTATGTACATTCCTTTCTGGTGGTCTTGACTCAAGTATTATTACAAAATTTGCTTCTGATTATTGTAAGGATAATGGATTACCGCCTTTAGATACTTACTCTATCGATTATGTGGATAATGATAAAAATTTTGTTAAAAGCGATTTTCAACCGAATTCAGATAATTATTACATCAATTTAATGAATAGAGATTTACACACAAATCATCATCAAATTGTTATTGATACACCGGAACTTGCAGAATATTTAGAAGATGCTATGATTGCTCGTGATATGCCTGGTATGGCAGATATCGATTCTTCTTTATTACTATTCTGCAAAAATGTAAAAAAGGAAATGACTGTTTCTCTTACTGGTGAATGTGCTGACGAAATTTTTGGTGGATATCCTTGGTTTTTCCGTGAAGATGCTTTAAATAGTGGAACTTTCCCTTGGTCTATTGCAATTGACGAAAGACAAAAACTTTTGAATCCATCTATTGGTCAAAAGGTTAATTTAAAAAGTTATATTGATTATAGATATAATGAGAGTTTGTCTGAAGTTGAGATTTTAGATTCAGATTCACCTGAAACTGCCGAAAAAAGAAAGATTTCACACCTTACTTTGAATTGGTTTATGCAAACTCTTTTGGACCGTTCTGATAGAATGGCTATGTATAATGGTTTTGAGCTTCGTGTTCCATTTTGTGATTACCGTTTAGCTCAATATGTTTGGAATATCCCTTGGGAAATAAAGGCTTTGAATGGTCGTGAAAAAGGTTTGCTTAGATATATCTGTAAAGATTTCTTGCCTGATGAAATTGTTGATAGGAAAAAGTCTCCTTATCCTAAGACTCATAATCCTACTTATTTGGCTAAGGTTAAGGGCATGCTTGCTGATATTATGAAGGATAAAAATGCTCCTATTAACAGCCTTCTTAATCGAGATTATATTTTAGAGATTTTAAATACTGATGGTTCTGCTTTTTCTCGCCCTTGGTTTGGGCAACTTATGACTGGTCCTCAACTTATGGCTTATTTGTGCCAGGTTAATATGTGGCTTGAGAGGTATCAGCCAAAGATTGAACTATAAAGTTAATATAGAGGTTCCATTTGAGGAACCTCTTCTTTGTGTGTGACGAGCATGTCTCACACATAAAGACGACACACCTTTTGAGTATGTCGTCCTTTTCTTAGTGGGCTAATTAGCCTCTTTTATAAGAATGTTTTTCATTCCATCCTTATTCTTTTTTCGGCCTTCTTTTGCAACCAAACGCCCATAATTTTTGAAACTTCGTTTTCCATATTCGGTTGTGATAACACAACTTCCTATGTCAGAGTGGATGTCCAATGTGTTAAACATCATTTCTGGATATTCACCGGTTTCGTTTGGTTTAAGGCCTCCACTTAAGATAAAAAGTGTGACTGTTGTTTTGTTTGTTACTGTCATACCAGCACCTCCTAATTAATTTATGATTATATTATACTATATTTTACATAAAATATCAAATCTACTCTAATTTTTTGAGTAACTGATTTTTGTTTTAATTCTTCTTTTTCATTTTTCTGTAACTCATCAAATACTTTTTCAAATTTTTCTTCATGTTCTGTTAATACCTTATTTTGTTCTAATAATTTATATTCAACATTTGATAATCTATCAAAAACTTGTCCGTTTGATAATAAAATTTTTCGCATTTCTACAAATGCATCCATTATGTTTATGCTAACTTGAACTGCTATTTCATTTTTTAAAAGTCCCGAAAGCCTTGCTATGCCTTGTTCTGTAAATACATATGGCAAATATTTTGCACTTCTATATTTATTATCTTTTAACTTAGACGTGGTCACAATTTGTGACCACATAAATTCAAATTCATCTTTCGTCAATCTGAAACAAAACTTTTCTGGAAATCTATTAATATTTCTTTTGACAGTTTGATTTATTTTTTTCGTTTCATAATGATATAGTATCAACGGTTATCTGTTTGCGTTATTTTTTAAAACATAAATAATTCTTATTTTTTTACGTCTAGAAACCTATTCTCTTTACCGTCTTTTCCTTTGGTACAGTCATCATATTAATTGCCTTTTCTATATCACCCTTAAGTATTGAATTTATAGCTTTACTATTGCTTTGTACAATTCTATCAGCCTGTTCAAATTTCACTTTTTCAAATAAATTTCTAACATATCTTCCATTTCCAAAATTTTCTTTACTTTTTGCTTTTTTGAAATTCTCAATTAAAATTTCTTTACAATTATTTGCTAATTTATATTTTTCTTTTTTACACAATCCATTAAATATTTCAAATAATTCTTCCTCGTTATAATCCGGAAAGTTAATAGTAAATTGTATCCTGCTTTCAAATCCAGGATTAAGTTTTATAAGATTTTTCATTTCTTCAGTATAACCTGCAAGTATAATACAAATTTCATCTCTATGGTCTTCCATTTCTTTTATTAATGTTGCAATTGCTTCATCTTCAAAACTTCCCCTTTTATCTGATACTAAACTATAAGCCTCATCAATAAATAAAACACCACCAATTGCTTTTTCCACAGTATTATGTACTTTTTGAGCAGTCCATCCAACATATTTATCAACTAGATCCCTACCATGGATTTCTGTAAAATCTCCACTTCCACTTAAAATATTTTCTTCTTCAAATATCTTTCCTATAACTCTTGCAATACTTGTCTTACCTGTACCTGGATTTCCTGTAAAGCACATATGTAATGATGGCATTTGACCTCTTTCTTTGTTTATTTTTACATAATTCAAAATTTTCTCCATTTGCTTCTTTACATCTTCAAGCCCAACCAAGTTATTTAATTCCTCTTTTGCATCTGTTTTTTTCTTTGTATTTTTTATTTCTTGTTTTCTTGTAATTGTATTATTTTCTGAGTAAAATTCCTTATTTTTATTTAACATTTGTCTATCTATAAAATTAATGTTTTTGCTTTTACATTCTATTATTAATTTTATAATCATATTTTTTAAAACCCAAAATGGAACATCCGCATATGCTCTTATATCTTGCTTTTTATATGTTAGTTTTTGTTCATCAAATTTGTTTTTACAATACATGATTTTGTCATCTAATGATATTCTGTCTATTGTCATTCTAAATGATGCTAATTCACCAAGTTCTCCATCTACTTCTCCTTCACAAAAACTAGAATCTTCAAATATAAAAATTTTGTTTTTATATTGATTAATAATTTTTCTTAGATTATCTAATTCATCATTATAATTAATTCTTAATTTTTTCTCATTTATAACAATTATTGATTCATCAACTCCAGCTATTTTGTCAAACGGGCAGTCTCTTCTACTATTTATTATTTTATCAAGATAGCATATTTTGTCATTTTCAATGATTTTATATTTTACAAAAATTTTAGCACAAACTTTTATCAAATCATTTAATAAATTATAAGATGAATTGTTTCTTACAATTATATTATAATTTCCAAAATCTAATTCATTGTTTTGTTTTAATTTTATATAAAGTATAATATCTTTCAAAACTTCTTTGTTTTGTACAACTCCACATAAATTATCTAATTCATTTAATATTTTTTCATCTTCTACATCCAATAAATATTTTTTTACCATTTATATTCCTCCTAGATTTTATATTTTACTACTTTTGTTACTAATATCTTATTTCAACTAAAAAGTTCATACATTTCTTTTGTCTTGTCATCATACAAATTGAATATAATTGTTATATCATTTTGATTACAAAAGTTTTTTAATAATTTCATTACATCTTTAGCAACATCATTATGAGTATATCCGATGAAATCCTGTTGCTAATGATGGAATTATAACACTATTAAATTTTTCTTCTATTAATTTTTCAAATAAATTTAAATAGCATTCTTTAAGTTTTTCAATAGGATTTTTCTCTTGAGAAAAAATCGGTGCATATACATGTATGATCTCTTTTTGTAAGTAGAACCCTGGTGTTATTCTAATTTCATTTACTTCCATGTTCTTAAGCCATTTATTGTGGCAATAGTTTTCGATTTGTTCTATCCCCGCTGCATCGTAAATTGCACCACAAACACCACAACCATAGTCCATATATTTATTATTGGGATTAACAATGGCTTCTACACCATATTTTTTTGCATTTTCTATAATATCTCCACTAACAATTTTTAACATATTATCCTCCAATCTAATTATTATAAAAATTAATAATCTCATATATTTTTTATATATTATTAAAGTTGCATAACATTTATAATATATGAAAAACTCTAAAGTTAATATACCTAACTTTAGAGTTTTTTTCAATACATATGGTCACACAATGTACCTTTGTTATAATTATTTTTTATATCTTTCAATTGCATTTTCAACAATTTCTCTCATTTCATTTCTTAAATTTTCTGGTCTAATAACCTCAACCATATCAATATTTCTCATAGCCCACATCCTAAATCCCATTGGATTTGAATCAACTATTAATTTAAAATTTTCATCATTCCCCGGTATTTTCTCAATAGTAACATTCTTTCCGAAAATATCGAATATAGCATTTAAAAGACATTTGTTGCAAACTGCTTCAATTTCTTCTTTTTTGCCACCAAACATTTCAACTGTTGATTCTGCAAAATCCCTAATTTGAGATTTTGATTTTTTAATAGTTATTTTTTCATTTAGCTCTTTTACATTTTTCATTCTGTCTAGTCTGTAATGGTAAAATTTATCTTGTCCATCTTTTATTCCTATAAAATAAAATTCTTGTTTATTATATACAATTGCAAATGGTGAAACTGTTGGTGTGCTTACTATTTGTTTTTCTAATTTATTTGTTATTTCATATTTCCAATATTCAAATTTAATTTTATGATTATTATAAATACTACTAGAAATATCTTCTATATTTTTTATTACTTCTGCATTTTCTGTTTTACTATTTACAGAATATATTTGATAGTCTTTTAATTTTTCATTTTCGTATACTGTTTGCATGTTTTTACATTTTTTTATAATTTCTTTTGCTACACTTGGCACAATATAATTTGCATAACTAAAATTATCAATTATAGCTCTTACTTCTCCAGGTTCAAAGTCTGTTTCTGGGTCTCTATTGATGTAATACCCTTTTCCATTGTCTTCTCTTGTGCTTATGTCATAGTCTAATTTGTATTTTAGTAAATTGATGTTTCTTCTTATTGTTCTTGTGTCTATTTCGACATCATATATTTCTTTGATTTTTCTTTGTATTTCTGCAGCAGTAAGCATGTGTTCTTCGTCACTATATTTTTTTAATACATTTAATATGTATAATATATTTCCGTTTTTTTCGTATAGATCCATATTATCCTCTTTTCTATGCTTTTGTTAAATTATAAATTTTTCCAGTTATCAATCAAATTCTTCCATTTTCTATCTATTTCTAATATCTTGTTTGATATTTTTTCTATAGATTTTTCTATTTCTGTTTCATCTTTAAAATTATAATCATCCTTATCTAAAATAATCCACAGTTTACTTTCATATTTTTTTATATTCTCTTTTGAAAGTGATTTTTTTATTTCTTCATATATTTTATTTCTTTTATTTTCATCAACTCCTGATTCAATATGCAAATGAATCTCTATATGAGCATTTTCTTTACCAAGTAATTCAGGAAAATCCTCTGAATATATCTCATAATGGATTTCATTGCGAGATTTATCTTTATTGTTCCAATTTATATTAGCATTTTGAATATAAGTATTTGAATAATTTGAGTAATAATTTTCAAATTCGGATGGTAACACTTCACCAATTCTTTTTAATATTCTATCTCTAATATCTTCGTATTTATTTTGAATTCTCTTAATTTTGTCCTTTTGATCTATATATAACTGTACTTCCTCGTTTATCTCTAATTTTTTATTCATATAATATTTCTCTCCTATCTCAATAAAACTTTTTAAATACATGAATTTTTCAGGTTCTTTATATTTCCAAAAACTAATTTCTTTTAAACTTTTTATTAGCTCTGAATAATATAAATTTCTAAAACCTTCATTTTCTTTTTCAAAATTTTTTTTTGGTGCATCTATTTGACTATTCCAATCTGGTCTTAAATACACATAAACAATCTCTTCAACATCTTCCTCTTTTCTTTTCTCTTCTATATAATCAAAATACTTTTTAGTTTGGTCATCATGTTCAAACGAACATATTTTATTTTCAATGATAATCCACATATTAGTATATCTTATTACTAAATCCATTCTTTTATTATCATTTGTTGGTTCTTCTCTTTTTATATCTATAAATTGTTGGTTCTCTAAATGTATTTCACATTTTAAACTTTTTAATAAAGCTTGAACAGGTTCATTTCCTATTCCATTAATATCTGCATTAAAAATAAAACTTAACCAATTAGATATAATATTCTCATCATATACTTTATCTATAACATCTAACATAGTATATTTTTGAGGTTCAACTTGTATTTTTTCTAATTCATACTTTAATTTTAATAATTCCGTATCCATTATATTTACTCCTTGTATAAATCTTTTATTCTATTTAATTTTTCACACTTCTTATACCATTTTTTATTTCTATGTTATTATATAATAAAAAAAATTTAAAGTAAATATTTTTGATATTTTTGTTTATATAGTAACATATCTACAGCTAATTTCCATTACAGTTCAGTAAGTAAAATTCTTGAAATATTTTTCTTTATATAGTTTTATATTATTATTCATCCTTTCTCTAAGGCTTTGTCAGACAAGATAATTCTCAACAATTTCCTTAGAAATTCCATCATCAAATTTTTCAAAGTATTCTTTTATACTATATATTTTAAATTCTGGTTCAATATCAGAGTATTCATATTCTTTTACCTCAATTCCCATACTTGTTATTTGTTTCTTTACTTCTAACACAGATTGCATCATTTCTTTACTAGAAAAAATGGGCATTGAGATAATGCAAGTTGTGTCTATTTTTAATTCTTTAGCTATTTTTATAAATTCCTTTATTGCACCAGTTCCAGTTCCACCACCGAAAACAGTTGTTAAAATTAATTTGTCAACTCCATTGAGTTCATTTTTTATTTCATTATATCTATAGTTTGCTGATACTTCGCCTAAAATTGGATTACCATTACATCCTACACAACACATTATATCTCCTGTTGTGTTATCATTTTCTTCTAAAATTCCTTTTACTTTACAGTATATTGGATATACTCGCTCCAAAGGCAATTTATTTTTGCAGTCTCTCATTCCACATATTGCACTATCAGACCCAATAATTTTTATATTATCGTCAAATTTATAATTTTCTTCTAAAGTCCTTACAATATCACAGCCAGAACCGCCAATTCCTATAACACATATCTTTTTCATTTTATCTGTAATTAATTTCTTTAATATCTTCTTCACTCAAACCTGCCAATTTTAATCCTTCATCTGTATAATAATTTGGTACATAATTCTTATAATCATTTTTATAATAATCATAAGCATGAACAAATAATTCCAAACTAATCTTCCCTTTAACAAAACTGCTTATGTCTTTCAAAATTCTATTATTTTCAGTAAGTTCGCCATCATAATATTCAAAACTATCATAATCCCATTTATGGTCTAGTACAAATTCTGTAGAGTCTTCACCATATAAGTAGTATCCGTATCCAATCATATCTGAAGAATCATAATTTCCTTTTTCTAGTGTATATTCTAATCCCTCTTTCCAAGTACATAAATAATCTAAAACAAAAACATCACTATAATCACCATAATTAAACATTGTCCTGCTCTTTGATACAAGAATATCACCTTTTTTTGAATGGGGTTGGAATATTTAAAAATATTTGGTCAATATCTAAAATATCAGAATCATTCTCTATATTGATTAACTTTATTTCTGTATTTTCTACAACGCATCTAGCATAAATTTCTTTGTTTTTATTAAAATATTTTTTTGTAATTTGGAAAGATATTGTGTCATCATATTCTTCTATATAATTTTGAATATCTTCAAATGCTTCTTTAAAAGTTCTAAATGTATTTTTAATATCATTATTATGTTCATATCTTAATGTTGATTTGTTATATTCTGTCCAAACACAGATGCTGTCTGAATCGTTTTCGGTTAGTTCCTTATATTCAGTATTAAGTCTTTGAATTTCTTCTTTTATCATAGTTTTTACACTATCATAATGTTTACAATTTATTCTTTCAATAACTTCCATGTCAGGATAATTATTTATTAAATCTGTATATTTTTTAATTTTTTCTTCAATAGTCATTCTTTTATTTCTATATACTAAGACCGCTAGTTCTTCAGTATTAAATTTGTGTTTTATACTCCTACAATAATCACCTATTGCCCTTGAATTTATTAGATTATAATCATCTTTTATTTTTTCTTTTTGATCATCCATTTTTTTCCTCCTTAAAATTCTTTATATTTCCAAACATACCTTATCTATCTAAAAAAAGATAACATAATCATCTTCTTGTTCAAATTCTTCAGGTCCGAACTCAGTTATGACTCCATAATAATCTGAAATAAATATACCTGTTTTCTTGACTCCAGTATTTAATATTTTTTTGCTAATATCATAAATAAAATGCTTTATTTTTTCATCAAATTTACCATAAAAAACAAATATTACTACTTCAATATTTTTAAAAGTTTCTATATATTTTTTTAAGTTATTATCAATCAATTTTTCTATAGTAATAAATTCAAAATCATCACAAACTCTGCATTTTATATTCTGTTTTTCAGTTTCTTCCTCAATAATATTTATTATTTGAGAAATTTGAAATTCACAGGAATTTAAAAATATAACATCATTTTTTTCAATTTTATTAAATAGCATTTTAAGTTTTTCTTCATATTCTTCTTGTTTTATTTTCGAATATTTTTCAGGCATATTTAAGTATTGAAAATTACAATTATTATACATTAGTTCTATTTTATTGATTTCATTACTGTCTTGGTCTTTTATATTTATTTCATTAATTTCCTCATCTATAAAAATATCCTGTTCTTTTCTATGCATCATCATAAATATATCTGCTGTTTTGGTATATTCTTCTTCCATATCATCTGGCAATTCAAAGTGATTTGTTCCAAAATAAGTCAAATCGCCTGTTACTAAAATGGTAATATTAAATATTGCACAAAGTTGTTTTAATATTTCCATACTATGTGTTGTTTCATCTTCTTTATCAAACATTTGATTTTTTCCATATTGAATAAGTTTTATATTGTCTAATATTACAAGTTTAATATGTTCTTTTTCTACATATTCCTTAACAGATTGTACTATTTCATTAATTGTAATAGGCATTTTATCTTTTACAAATAATGGTGACTTATTTAAATAGTCAATAGCGTCGTATAATTCATAATATGAATTTTGATTCAAAAGTTCTCCTAAATATGGGCTTCTTATAATTCTTGTCTCATCAGCTGTCACAGTTGATTCTTTTAAAATTATTTTATCTGAAATGCAAAAATTATTTGGTAAATCTTTTATTTGTTTTGTGAATTCACTATGGCTTAATTCTTTCATATCAGCTCTAATATAATCTTCTTCTAATGAAAAGAATAGTACTGGAACATTTTGATGTAATGATATATTTGCAGCAATATTTGCTAAGAGTATTGTTTTTCCAACTCCTTTTTCTCCACCTAATAAAATTAGTTTTGGTTCATCTAAATTTATATACTTATCTAATTCAGTAAATTCAGTTTTCATATTTACCAACATTCCTTTCTTTTAAGGCACAAATTTTCTTTGTCTATTTTTTGCATAATATCCTCTCCTTTTTTCATTTGTTTTTTATATTTTATATCTTATACATATTATTTTTCAACGTGTTGGTCACAAAATGCTCTATTATTGTGAATTTTTTTATTTTATCAACTGAGTTAAAAAAATCTGAAAATTAAAAATTTTCAGATTTGATCCATAATTTAAGTTTTCCACCCACAACTATTGATTTTTAGATGCAAAAAGATGTCCTTTTATTACTTAAGGACATCTTCTTTTAAAATTATGCTTTTTTAAAATCATAATGTTGCACATCATCGGAACACCATACACCGAAGCCAGGCCCCGCATCTTCTCTTAACCCTCTACTAATAACAAGGTTGTTAAATTCAAGCAGTTCTCTCTCCAGCTGTGGATTGCTTTTAACCGCTACTCCAAAATTCCAACCAATAAAATGATCAATAAAGTCATTTAGAAAATATTTCTTTGCCTTAGTGATTTGATTAGTTTTTACCTTATTGTTTCGGACAGCATCATCGGTAAGCACAAAACTTGCTTTGCCAGTATAGTCCGGACATACTTCATCATCAAGTCTGATAGCAAATCCATCAGAAGCAATGAACATATTAGCATCGATGTATTTGGCATATAATCTAACCATCTGCAATATAATATCACTTAAATTAATAATGCACTTAAACGATGATCGATTATCCATTATCATTTTATTTTCTCCATCAAACTTACCGTACCATTCAATAGGATATGTCGGCATTCCATCATTTGCAGGATGTAACAAGATATAATTGCCTTTTCCAGCATAAACTTGGTTTACATACTTTTCATTTGAATGTAGCTTTTTGCCTGTTGCTTTTGAAATATATTCGATACCATTTTCAATAGCAACATTCTTTGCTGTAATTTTTTGAAAATCTGTATTGCAGGTCTCCATCGTAACTTCTATTACTTTCCGTTCTTCTGTTCCTTTTGTTTCTTCAGGTTTTATTCCGAAAAGATTTGAAAAAATTTTGCTAAGCATAGCCTTCCTCCTTACAATTGTTATATGAGAATTATTTACTATTTGCTATTTATATCGCATAGCTACGAATCATGTTGCTATTATACCATAATTTTAGTAAATTGCAACAAAATCATCAAAATAGTTTTCGTAATTCAGAAGCAGGCATGAATTTAATCATAATTCTTGCCTGCTTCTGTTGATTCATTTAACAATTGTATATGAATCCTTCTGAATCACAACCAGAAATACTATGAGCAATCTGAACACCCTTTTTAGTCTTAAAAGCAAAATATAATTTATCTTCGTTAACTTCAGACAAATCCGTAAAAGCTCCTATTTTATAGAGTTGTCCTTTAAACTGAATAGCTACTACATTTTCAGCCTTGTCAAGCCATTCTCTGGCAGAATCTTGCTCTAAACCAGTATAGTGTAAAATTCCTATTGAATATCCTTTTGCAACTGCTTCATATGTCAAACGAGCCATATTTGTTTTTTCTAGCTGTTTATACCTGCTTTGCAAATTTTCATTGGTTAAAATTGTTAGTTGTAATTCTTTCATAAATGATTCCTCCTTAACAAATTTGTTTACAAGTTACTCTAACAATATTTTACTTTTTAATCCTTTATTTATATATTCTATGTATAGTGCAAAATTCCTGCTTATATATTTTAATTTATAAGAAAAATATATATTTTAAAATCAATTCTCCTTTTTTAATGATTTTGACTATATATTTGAATATTCTAAACATTTATTTCTCCAATAATTTAAGATTCACACAACTCTCCAGATATTTATTTTATGGTATAAATCATTAAGACCTATACCATTGATTTTAAAATTTCTCACTCATCTGATAAAGAATCACCTGATTTTATTTTACAATTAATATTGTGCCATCTTTATTATATATATAATACTATTTTTTATTGACAGTATGAATAAAAAATAGACAATTTTCTTTAAATTTTGTTACTAGATAATGGTTTTTAATCTGAAAATGATTAAAACCAACAGGCTCGAGTCTTAAACACTTTTGTATTCAATTATTCAAGATATACATTAACATTCATTTCGCAAAAAGCAAATATTTTTATTTTTGCGAAATGAATGTTATTATAAAAAACTATATTTTCTTTGCTTTAACTATTAAAAAAAATGGTCTATCAAATTGATTTATGTATTTTGGATTTTTAACTATTGATTCTTGACTTGCAACAGGTTCTTCTATTTTTTCTATAGAAAATCCATTATATACAAGTACATTTATAATTTCAGTAAAAGTTCTATGGTATTTTATTACATCTTTTCCAAACCATTCTTTGGTCCTTATACCAGGTCTATTATAATCCGAAAATAAACCAAAGTACTTTCCATCTATTATTGTATGTCCCTTATTAACATTTTCCGTATATTTTATACATGTTGTAAATGGATGCTCTTGTGAAAAAATTAAATAACCACCCTTATTTAATAAACTATATATATCTTTTATTAATTTATTATAATCTTTTACATAATGAAATGCTAATGATGAAATTACTATATCAAATTTATGATTAATTTTATCAATATCTTCCATTGGTACTACTTTATAATTTATGTTCCTTAACTTATTATATGTATTCGCCATCTCTATCATATGCGTAGAAATATCTAAACCTAAGACGCTTTTTGCGCCCAATTCTTTATAATATTTGTCGTTTTCGCCGTATCCACATCCTAAATCTAATATTTTTTTATCTTTAACATCAGGCATAATATTTCTGAATGCTGGTATCTCAATTAAGTCATTTGCATTTAATCCTCTTTGTTCAATTCTAAGTTCATCATATTTTTTATAAAATTTTTTATCATCATAAATATTCTGTTTCATAGTTTCTCCTATATTATAAATATTTCAAATAATTTATATTTAGATATTTATTACTTTATTATCAATAGACAAATTGATAACTCAAGTTTTAAATTAATTATTCACTTATCCCATCAAAAATTTTCTTAATCTCATCATTATAATAAATAGCCCCACAAGGTCTAATATCATCGCCAATTTTAACCTGAACATTCATATTATT
>CAKOWP010000017.1 GCA_934122385.1 uncultured Clostridia bacterium
CTAGATTTAATTTTTATTTTAAAATTCAATTTTATTTTTAAAAATTTTGACTATGCAATTGCCAAATAAATTGCATAGTCATATATTACCATGATTTTATTGAAAAATCAAGAAAAATCGTTCGTCATTTCTCGACAATATACTTATTTTATATAAAGTACCGGACGAAAGCCACTGAACGCGTAAGTATTAGGAGCATAATAGTACCCACGGCAACAAGCTGGGCTACTTGCGTAAGCATTACCGAAACAACCGCCCACGAATATTATATGTGTTATATGTTGTATTATATCCTAAATTTGCTAAATAAGATGCTTCTTGTGTCCATTCCCATAAATTTCCGGCAATATCATATAAGCCTTTTTTTAATACTTGTTCTGTTGAGCCTGTTGTTAACATAACATATGAATAACCACTTTTTCTTGTTCCTGAATTTGTTAATGGTGCACTTGAATCTGTTATACTCTTAAATCCATCTGTCGCTCCTGAATAAGTTGCATTTGTATAATATCCTCTTAAATTGGTTAAAGATGTATCATAATAATTTCCCCAACTTGTACTTTTCATATCAGAATAATTAGATTCATTGCTTAAGAATTTCATTACCATATCCCATTGAGTTCCTGTCATTAACCCACTTTTTACAAATGAATTTTTGCTATATAATCTATCACTCATCTCAACTGCTGTATAATAATCTGCGTGATAATAAGGTATACTATTTGCTTTTTCTACTATATTTCCTGTTGCTTTATTCTTGTAATTTGAATCTGGTATTAATTTTCCCCTCGCTATAAAATCGTAATTTTGCCAGTCCCAACCATTTATTCCTGATTGAATTCCAACTGCATTAAATAATGATGCATTATTGCTAAATGTAACACTATCTTTAAATGTTCCTGTTGATTCATCTAAAGTTGATACTCCAGCTTCATATCTTCCAACATAAAAGCCACCATATTTCTCAATTTGCTCTTTTTCTGCTGTATTGGTTTCCATATCCCAAGAAGATGCGTTTGTCATACTACTTCCAAAATCTATTTTCACATATTCGTCTACTGAACAAGGTATCCACACAAATTGATTTCCTTTTAATTGTGTTGCATAATCATGTGTTGTTTTGTCTTTTCCTTTTTCATATTTATCTGCTTCATTATTTGATATTATTATTCCTGTATCTTTTGTCCCGCCGACATAGTAAAACCCCTTTGGAACTGGTACTGTATTATTTTTCCCATCTGACACTGCATATACTGTAGAAACTTTTGCCAACCCTGTTACTTCTGTTCCATCCGGTATTTTTACTGTTGTTGTAGTCTCTGTACCCCAGCCATCTTTTAATGCTACCTCTGTACCCGCATCCGTATTTTCTGTATTCTCTGGCAAATTTTCCTGTTGATTTTTTCCAACAGAAATTACTGATCCATATTCTGTAATTGTAAACTCATAACCATCAACAATAACTTTTAAGTCCCAAGTTATATCTGTCACTTTAGGATTTATTCCTTTCACATTGTTTAAATTTTTCTTTAATTCTTCTTTGTTCAAACTTGCATTTTCATCATATGATGCCATTACAGCAGTTTTTACTTTTTCCTCAGCATTTGCATACTTGCTTTCTTCTGTTGCCTGTTTTGTTTTTTCAAATAGTCCTGTACCTGTTATTGCTTGTATACTTATTCCAGCTAAGATTAGCAATATAACAATCGTAATTACCAACGCAACTAATGTTATTGCTTGTTGTTCTTTCTTTATTTTTCCCTTCATTTTTCCCAACACCTTTCTTTAAATCTTAAAAACTCTATAATTTTTTAACTTAATAATTTTTAGTATTATTTTAATCAATATATCTTTACATGACGAATAGACAGCAATATTACTCTGTACTTTTTGTGCAGACGCAATACTCCTGTCTATTTTTATCTATTTTATTTATTTTGCACTTATTTAGTAGATTACTTGTGTGTATTCCCTCAAAGCTTTCAGCAGTTTTTATCATTATAATTTTCTCCTTTGACATTTTTCTTTACATACAATCTTACCTAGATTATACATAATTTATTGTGTATTTACAATATTTTATGACTTTTTTATACAAATGTAATATTATTGTAATATTACTGTAACAATACATAATTTATGATGTATTAGCAACTTTATGTATTCTTTTTTGCTAAAATAGTTATAGTAATTTAATCAGGAGGTTAATTAACTGTGAAGTTCAAGAGAATAAGAGATTTAAGAGAGGATAATGATAAGTTACAAAAGGAAATAGCTCAACTATTAGGCATTTCACAACAGTACTATTCCGAATACGAAAATGGCAATAGGACAATCCCTATAAATCACCTAATAACCCTTGCCAAATATTATGGCACATCAATAGATTATATCGTGGGTTTATCAGATGAATTAAATAAAAAAGACAATATTAAAAAAATAATTACAAATAAAAAAACAGGTTAACTTATAAATTAAATTAACTTGTTTTTATAATTATATATCCATTTGACTAGCTAAAAAAGTTGCAGCTGACTGAGCCACCTTTTTTTCGACTTCATTCATTTTTGTATTAGCATCTTTTGACATTAAAATAACAGTTCCTATTGTATCTCCATTTGATATTATTGGATACACTATTTGTGCATTCTTTTTCTTTTCATTTTTATCATTTTTTGTTATTGGCATTGACATATCACTATTTTCTTTACTTGTATAAACTTCTTTGTCTTCCATAAGTTTTTCAAGTTCTTGGCTAACATCTTGCTCTAAAAATTCTTTTTTTGATCCACCTGATACTGCAATTATTGTATCTTTATCTGTTATACATGCAATATGTCCTGTTGTTTTTGCTAATGTTTCTGCATAACCTGTTGCAAATTCTGATAATTCACCAATTGGAGAATATTTTTTTAATATTACTTGTCCTTCTCTATCTGTAAAGATTTCAAGTGGGTCTCCGTTCTTTTATACGGAGTGTTTTTCTTATTTCTTTAGGTATTACAACTCTACCTAAATCATCTATTCTCCTTACAACACCTGTTGCTTTCATTATTCTTTTCCTCCTTTAATTTCAAGTCTAATTTTATTATTTCAAAAGAGGAAAATTTTATACATTTTTATTAAAAATTTGTTATAATTCTGTCCATGCTAATATTTATTTTTATATTAATTTTTCATTATAGTTCTCTTTCTTCTTCAATCCATTGATTTAATATATTTGCCTTACCTTGTATTTGATTTCCTAAAAGAATTCCATCTTCATCTCTATGCAAATTAAATAATTCTGTTATATTATAATCTTCTTTTTCTAGCTGTTCTTGCATTATTTTCAATGATTCTTTTTGTTTATCAGAAATTGATTTTGGAATATAAAAAATTCCTGTTTTATATTTTGGAGTTGATGTATTTTCTGCAAATACTATATGACCCATTTTTTGCATTTCATAAAATATGCTATTTACATCATGTTTTTCATTTAGTACTTTTTCTTGTACAAAATGATTTTCTAAAAACTCTTTCATATAAAAATAGTGCGCTGTATCGTCTTCATCTTTATATATTTTTTCTACTATTCCGTCTTTATTTTCTCCATCAACCGCTTCTTTTCCATATATTATAGCAATTTTTAAATCTTCTATTAAGCTTTTATCTTCTTTTTCCATCATTTTAACCTTTCTTATTCTTTTTACTCTTCTATTTTAATTTTCTTTTTTACTCTTTTCTCTTATTCTTCTTTTTTACTCAAAAAACTTGTTTTATATTTATCTAAAATATATCCTAAACTATTAGAAAACTCCTTAAGCATAACAATTTTTATAGATTGATCTTTTCCTTTTAAATAATCGTCTATTACTTGTTTTAGTTGCTTAATATTTTTCATTTCAGGTTCAATTTCTTTTGGATATTTTTCAGCTCTGTTTAACAATTTTTCTTTTATCATTACTATATCTTCATTACTTGCACACGAAATTCTCTGGAATAATTGATAAACATCATAATATTTAAAAATTGGAATTTTCATACATTCTCTATCAAATTTTTCATAAAATTCTTCCATTTTCATTGGAATACATTTAAATATTACTTCTGCTTTTTCTTTATACATTCTATCTAATAATTGATTATTTAAGCTATTAAAATGTTTTATTATTTCATCCATATCTTCTTCAAGTTGCTCTATTGCAATTTTTCCAAGCTCTTCTTCAACATTTTTACAATATTTTGATTTTAAAGATGCAATGTTCATTCCATTAAAGAATACACTTTTCAATGTTTTTATATCATAATCAATTAATCCTTTTCTAGAGAAATAGCTAAAATATGCATATATTTTTACTATATCAATAAGTTCTAAGTCACCTTGTTTTACTTCTTCTAAAACTTCTTTAATTACTTTTCCAAATTCGTCATCAGATATTTTCCAATATTCCTCTGTTAATAATCTTTTATATCCTGGTAAATTTTCTGTATCTACTGTATTTCTAATAGTTTCCATATTTTCTTTAAATATTTTCATATCAAAAATTCTTGTTCTTACATAATATTCAATAAATTTGAAAAATCTATATTCTGATTTAAAATTGTAATAATAATTATTATCAAATTCTTTTATATAAAATTGTCTATTATCCATCAAAGTTCTTGAAGATACTAATATTGACTTGTATTCTTCATTATCTTTAATATTTACAAATTTATCTTTTGTTATTTTTCCTGCTTTTATTTCAAAAGATATTGCTATTGTAAATATCAGCATTGTTTGCATTACTCTATTATTTGTATTAGGATAATTTTTTTCTACCATTTCATATATTTTTTGGAAGTCATTTAACGCATGTTTTAATATTCTTAAGTTTCTCGTTCCGCTTCGTTCAAATGTTAAAATTATTAAACGTGTATTTTCTCTTAAAAATCTTATCAAGTCTGCATCATTTTCATATCTCATTAAAATACCATTAATAATATAATCAAATTTAGGAGCATATTCAAATGTCTCACCAATTAATTTTTCTTTTATTCTTTCATAATCATTTGCTTTATCAAAAACATGCTCTATCTTATTTTGAATTTTTTCAACCATTGGTTCGTCTGTTGTATTTAACTCACCTTGCTTGTCCAAAAGATATGTTGCTATAAATGTTTTCATTTCCAAATTTGAACTTTTTAATTTTGTTGAAAGTTCTTTTTCATTACATATTATTATAGTTTTTATATGATCATGTTCAACAAAATTATTTATATATCCCAAAATATCTATAACGTCAACATTAGCTCTCTCTAAGTCATCAAAGCATAGAACTTTATCGTCTGTAGAGAAAAATTCAGAGTAATCTATCTTGTCACCATTTTGTGTAACACCAAAAAAGTTTGCCATATCAAGACCAGTTTTAGCATATTCTGGTATTGTTGTCTGGCCATGGGAATCCATGAATTTTCTTAAATTTTTGTCCATCAATTGTGTTGTTTCAATAAATATTTTTTTACTAATGTCTTCCAAATTTGATATACCATATAATGACATATAAATAGTTGTATATCTTTTTCCATTTAGTTGCATTGATTCAATTTTTTTTCTTATTTTGTTATTCCAGAAGTGTGTTTTTCCAACACCCCATTCACCATTTATCATTATTGCATAGTCTGTATAATCTGACCTTACATAATCTAATATGCTTTCTACCAAATCTTCCATTTTCTCACTCCACTTCTTTTGTCTCATTGGGGACGGTTCTGTTTGCGACATCGGTTCCTTTTGAGACATTTTTATTCTGTTTAAATCATTGCTTATATTTACAAATGTCTCAAACAGAACCGTCCCCAATGAGACATTTTCTTTAATCTTTTGCTAATACTAGTACTCCTATTGTTTTAGGATTTGCTTGTTGTAATATTTTACAACATTCATTTACTGTACTTCCTGTTGTATAAATATCATCAATTAATAATATTTTCTTATTAATTATTAATCTTGCATTTTGCAAGTTGTATATTCCTTGTATATTTTGCTGTCTGTCTTCTTTATTTAATTTGCTTTGTTCTATTATATTTTTTGTTTTTATTAAACAATTATTCACAAGTTCCAAATTTGTTTTATTTGCTATTTCTTCTGCTATTAACATACTTTGATTATAGCCTCTTTCTTTGTTTCTTTTTTTACTTATCGGAACTGGTATAATTTTATCATACTTTTTTATATTTTCAAATATTTTTTCATTTTTTAACAAAAAATTTACAAAAGTTTTATACAAATATGATTTTTCGTTGAATTTGTAGTCTAATATTAATTTACGTACTTGTCCTTCATATTTAAATATGTACATTAGTTCTTCAAAATATTTTTCTTTTTTTATATTTTCTTCTATTTCTTCTTTTTGTAATATGCTCACTTCTGATTGTTTTTTTAGTTCTAAATTGCATTTTGGGCATAGTGCGTCTTTGTTTATTTTTTCACATATTCCACATATTGGGGGATACAGTAGGTTTGAAATTTTTTCTTGAATTCTAAAAATTTTATTCACTCTTTTCTTGATTTAAAATATATTGATTTAATTTTGTTTCTAGAAATTTAAAATTGCAACATCTTTTCTTTACATTTAAATTTGCTTTATCATTTGAAACTAAAAAATATAACTTTTCCGCATTTCTTATGATTTTTTCTAAATTTTTATTACACCATATTATCTGATATTTTAAAATTAATCCATATTTTTTGTCTCTTTTTATTTCTCCATTTATATCAATTTTGTAATAATATTGGTGTGGAATAGGAATCATATTATTTAAATTTATTACTCCATCTCTTCCATTATTTATCTTTAAAAAATCTATATTATTTTTCATTTTCTTATGTTTTTCTTTTGGAGAACTCAATGGAGCAAAATAATTAATATCGTTTATTTTTAAAATAATTCCTATAAACGGTCTTTTTTCTTTTATATCATAAGCCTTCAGAACATTTTTGTCTTGACTATATATATATCTAGCATATTTTCTATCAATTCTATATAAATTTAATTTTTCTATTTGTTACACCTCCTTATACACATAAATTATTACAATATAATTAATAGGGAATTAGTAATAAAACTAATCCCCCGACTTTTTCATTCTCCGTTTGTTTTTTGGTGGAGTTAAAACCGCTTTTTCATTCTCCGTTTGTTTTTTGGTGGAGTTAAAACCGCTTTTTATTTAGTAGTTAGCTATATTAGTATACTAATTATACTTTATTTTATGTCTATTGTCAACAAAAAAATTTCGACAAAATATGACAAAATTGCTATTTAAAGGCAAATAATGTATGCACTAATATATTAAAAATTCCTAATCTTGTGCAATCATTCTCAACTTAAACTCCAAACCAGTATTACGCTTTTTGCTATCAACATTTTGAACCATATAACTAACAACCCTATCACTACCAACAATAATCAAAAGCTTTTTAGCTCTAGTAATACCCGTATATAATAAATTTCTAGTTAACAACATTGGAGCTGATGCAGGAGCCAACATTATAACAACATCAAACTCACTTCCGTTGTGCCTTGTGTATTGTAATAGCATAACTATGTTCTATTTGGTCCAAATCTGAGTACTCATACCAAGCAACTTTTTCGTCATCAAATTGAATTTTAACAACCTTTTCTCTTTCGTCAATTTCTATTATAGTTCCAATTTCGCCATTAAACACACCTGTGCCTATTTCCTTTTTATCCTTTGGTTTTGCAAGATACATTGATGCCCAGCTATTTTCTTCTGATTTTCCATCTATTTTTTCTGCTCCAAATAGGCTTGATTCTCTTTCCCAAGTAATATCATAATTGTTTTTTATTTGCATTACTCTATCGCCAACTCTATAAACCACATCACCCATTTTTCTTTCTGGCAACTCGTCTACATTTGGATTTAAAACTGCTTGTAATGCTTTATTTAATTCTCTAGTTCCTAAAGGTCCTTTTTTAGTTGGAGTTAGAACTTGAATATTTTTGAAAAAGTCATAATTTCCAAACTTTTCCAATCTTCCAGTTGACAAACTGATTACTTCCTGCAACATTTTTTCTGTTGAATTTTGTTTTATAAAGAAGAAGTCTTGTTTTGTATCTTCTTCAATTTCGTCATCATCATTTTTGATAAATCCAAGTCCGCTGTTTACTCTATGGGCATTTAAGACTATTTTACTTTTTGCAGCTTGTCTAAAAATTTTATCTAATTTGACAGTATTAATGGTCTCAGAATTTATCAAATCTTTCAAAACACTTCCTGGTCCTACTGATGCTAATTGGTCTACATCTCCTACCAAAATTAGTTTTGTGCCTTGATATATACAATTTAACAAATAATCCATTATAAACATATCAACCATTGACAATTCGTCAACAACTATCAAATCTGCATCTATAGGTTCTCCCTTATAATCGCTATGTCTTGAATAAATACCTTCGTCATCCAGCTTCCCAATTCCTAGTAATCTATGCAAAGTTGATGCTTCTCTTCCTGTTGCCTCTGTCATTTTCTTTGCAGCACGTCCAGTTGGGGCAGTAAGCACAACCTTTTTCTTTCTTTCCTCAAATAAATCAATTATCGTTTTTATAATTGTTGTTTTTCCTGTACCAGGTCCACCTGTTATAATAGTAACATTGCTATCATTTATTGATAAAACTGCTTCTCTTTGCTTTTCTGATAATTCTATATTTGACTTTTTCTCTACACCTTTTAGTGCATTTTCAATATGTTCTATTTTCTTTACATTTTTACTTTTATCTAATCTGATAATTCTTGTTGCAATTTCTTTTTCTACATTATAAAAATTTTTTAAGTAAATCCATTCTGAGTTATCCCTTGTTTCAACATAGATTTCGTCTTTTGCCTTTAAATTGATTATATTATCTTCAACTGCCTCTGTTGTTACATCTAATAGTGATATTACATATTCGATTAAATTTTGTTTTATAACACATGAATGTCCATTATATGTAGCCTTAATAAGTCCATATTTTATACCACTTTCAACTCTCTTTTGATTATCATAACTTATTCCAAGTTTTAATGCCATTTGGTCTATTTGCTTAAAGTCAACTCCACGAGCCATATCAATTAAAATATATGGATTTGATTCAATTTGTTCAATTGCATTTATTCCTAACAAATCATATATCTTTTTTGCATTTTCTGCACCAATTCCGAATCTCTCTAAAAAGCCTACAATTTGCCATACTTCCCAATTTTCCAGAAAACTCTCTGACATTTCAATTGCTTTACTTTTTGATATTCCTTTTATTTGAGCTAATTTTTCCGGTTCAAATTTAAATACATTTATTGTATCTTCTCCAAATGTTTTTATTATTTTTTTTGCAGTTGCTTCTCTAATCCCTTTAACACTTCCATTTGCTAAGTATTTCTCTAAAGCACCTAATGTTTCAGGCATCAATTTTTCAAATGTCTCAACTTTAAATTGCCTTCCATAATCTTTATGTTCTACAAACTTTCCTTCAACTTTTAAGGTATCTCCGCTCTTTACAAATGGCAAATATCCTACTATTGTTGTTTCTTCTTCGTCTGTTTCAAATACCGCTATTGTGTAACTATTTACATCGTTTTGATATATTATGTCTGTTACTTCTCCTTTGATTTCCAATAATGTTCTCTCCTTTATTTAACTTATATCTCTTTTTCTGTTTTATTAGTTTATCATATATATACAGAAAAAACAATAGAAAAATTCTATTGTTCATCCACATTATCCATTATTTCTTTGCAGTCTTTCCACGATGTTACTTTTAAAATATCATAATCTTTTGATAGTTTTCTTACAATATCTTTTGTATTGTCACTAGAATTTAAATCTGCAACAATTATATTTTTCAAATATTCTTCTCGTCCATACAGTATCTTAAATAAAATCGAACGCATAAATCCTTCGATTTTTTCTTCTTGATTTTTTACCGCGATTATCACATAAATTCCATCTGATTTGAATTTTGTATATGTACTTATATAAATAATATTTTTTATAATCTCAAATAAACCATAAATGGCTAATGTCCAAAATATTGTATTTGTTATAAATTCCAACATTTTAAAGCCCCCTATGGTTTATTATATGATTTTTATTTTTTGTTGTTACTATATAAATTATTATACTATTTTGTTAAATTCAGGAATTATATATATTATTTAAATTCCTTTTTTACTTGTTTATAGTCTGGCATATATTTTTCTACTAGATTCCAAAAATCTTTTGAATGGTTCATATATTTTATATGACAGAATTCATGTAAGATTACATATCTTATGGCTTGTTCACTATATTTTATAAGTTCTAAATTTATTGTTATATTCTTTTTGCTCGAACAGCTTCCCCATGCATATTTTATTTTCTTTATTGTGATTTTATTTGGCACTAATCCTGTTTGTTTTATTAATTCATTTACATTTTTTTCTACAATTTCCTTGAATTCTTCCTTTGTATACAGTATTTTCTTTTCTTGTTTTTTTGTTTCTTTTTCTGTTGTTTTTTGTATCCATTCTGATTTTTGTTCTAGTATTTTTTCTATTTCTTTTTTGGTTACTCTCCTTGGTGCTTTTACTATTACTTTTCCGTCTTTTATTTGAATGTATATATTTTTTATTTTTGAGTATTTTATTTCATATTCTATGTTGTTCATATTGTTTTCTCCATATATTTTATTTTTGCTTTTTTATAAAAGCATCTATATAATACATCAAAAAGACGATTTTTGCAAAAAAGTTTTACTTTCTATTTTTTACTATTTTAAATACATTTCACAATGAGTAGGTGCAATTGCTGTAATTCTTAATCCGTTTGTATTATGAATGTAGATATTTTTATTATTACTTAATGAAAAAAATCCTAAAGTCCAATCTGAACTAATTGTTATTCCTGTTCCTGCCATATAATTTGCTATTTCAGGAGCTGATTTATCTTGTCCCTCAAAATTCAAATTTGGCAAATTATCTATAAAATCAAGATTTAAAATTTTTGACATATTTGGTATATTAACTTCTTTATAATAAAAATTAACTTCTAATAATTCATTGTTTTTATCATATTTTACAAATCCATTTAGTCCATATGGATTATACGTTGAATCTAATTCACTTAATTTATATATTTTTACAGAACTACTACTTTCAGAACGTGTATAAGAATCTATTTGTTGTTCATATTCTGCTAAAGTATAATTTTGAATCTCTTCAGATTCTTTTACTTTATTTTTAGCCAATTGTGCTTTTTCAAAAAGCCCTGTATTTGTTAAAGCTTGTATCCCAACTCCTGCCAAAATTAATAAAATAATAATTGTTATAACTAGTGCTATAAGAGTAATTCCCATTGAATTTTTAAAATTTCTTTTCATTCTTTTCATCCTTCCTCATTTGTTTTCATTGAAATTAAAATACAGGTTGTTCCTGTAAAATAAATATATCATATTATACTATCAATTTCAACACATCACATTAATGTCATATATTTGTAAAAAAAAAGAAATAATTTTGTAATATTTGCAGTTTGTTCCTGTAAGCAATCATATAATTTTGTTATACAATATCAAAAAATGAGTTAACTTATTGATTAATTATATGAAAGGAACCAACAAGAAATGAAAGTAAAAACATTGAATGGAAATGTAAATATAATTGGAAAAAATATAAAAAAATATAGGACATTAAGAAAAATGTCTCAACCCGAAATTTGCAAACAATTAGATTTGTTAGGAGTAACAATGTACAATTGTGACATATATGAAATTGAATATGGAAAAAAGACCGTAAAAGATTTTGAAGTTTTAGCTTTTTGTAAGGTCCTTGGCATTACTTTAGAAGATTTATATTCTGGAACAGAAAAATACTACGAAGCATAAAATTTATTCTTAACTATTTTTATATAGCTCAATAGACCACAAATATTTTTCATATCTATGGTCTATTTTTATTATTATATATTTACCTAATCTACGCCATTACAGCTTTTAACATCCAAATTATTTTTCCGTATTCCATAATATATTCATCAATTAAAGCTGAAGTAGCATATTTTTTCTGATTATCAGCTTCCTCTTTTATTGATACAGCCTTATCTTTCAATTCTTTATAATCAGTAATTAAATTTTTGTATATTTCTTCTGAATTGATTTTTTTATTTTCTGCTTCTTTTATTTTTGAAATTTCCATATAATCCTTTAATGTTCCTAATGGTTGACCACCTAATATTAATATGTGTTCTGCAATTTCGTCTACTTGTTCATTTATTTCATTATACAATTCTTCTAATTTTGAATGTACTTGAAAAAAATCTTTTCCTTGTATATTCCAATGGTAATTTTGTAATTTTCTATAAAAAACATTTAAATCTGCCAAAAATTCGTTTAAAATTTTTTCTAATTCCATAATAAAACCTCACTTTCTCTGTTTTATTATGAACTTGAAAATTAATTTTATTCTTGTTTTTGACAGATTTTTATTTACAATTATATTCAAAAAATTTTTTTATTTTTTAAAAAATTCCTACTACTTCTCCATTATCGTCTACGTCTATGCTTTCTGCTGCAGGAACTCGTGGAAGTCCTGGCATTGTCATAATCTTTCCAGCAATTGCAACAACAAAACCAGCACCTGCCTTTAAATTAATATCTCTTATTGTAATTTTAAATGACTCTTTACATTCCAAATTTTTGGCATCATCAGACAAAGAATATTGAGTTTTAGCAATACATACTGGTAATTCACCAAACCCAAGTTTTTCTATTCTTTCTATTTCTTCAATAGCTTTTTCAGAAAACTCAACTTCTGTTGCTCCATAAATTTCTTTTGCAACTTTTTGTATTTTTGTTTTTATATCGTCTTGATTTTCGTAAATATATTTAAAATTTTCTTGAACATTTGTCAATTTTACCAATTTTTTTGCAATATCAATTGCACCATTTCCACCTTTTGCCCATCCTTCTACAACACTTGATTCTATTCCGTTTTTTGCTAAATCGGCTTGTACATATTCAATTTCTTCTGAAGTATCTGTATTGTATTTATTTATTGCAACTATAACATTTAGACCAAACTTGTTTTTCAAGTTTTCAATATGTTTATATAAATTTTTCATACCATTTTGTAGGCCTTCAAAATTTTCTTTTTGTATTTTTTCTTTTTCAACTCCACCATGATATTTTAATGCTTTAATTGTTGCAACAATTACAACTGCGTCAGGTTTTATTTGCGCTTTTCTACATTTTATATCCAAAAATTTTTCAGCACCCAAATCTGCTCCAAATCCTGCTTCCGTAATAGTATAGTCTGCTAACTTCATTGCCATTTTTGTTGCAATTACACTATTGCATCCATGTGCAATATTTGCAAATGGTCCGCCATGAATTATTGCTGGAGTATGTTCTAATGTTTGTACCAAATTAGGTTTTATGGCATCTTTTAATAATACAGTCATTGCTCCTTCTACTTTTAAATCTTTAGCATATACAGGTTGCTTTTGTGAATTATAACCTACAATTATATTTCCTAACTTGTATTTTAAATCTTTCAAATTTTCAGCCAAACACAATATTGCCATAATTTCAGAAGCCACTGTTATATCAAATCCATCTTCTCTTGGAACAATATTTTTCTCTCCTGAAAGTCCTGTTTGAACTTTTCTTAATTGTCTATCATTTAAATCAACACATCTTTTCCATGTTACTTCTTGGATATCCAATTCATTTCCAAAATATATGTGATTATCTATCATACTTGAAAGAAGATTATTGGCTGATGTTATTGCGTGAATATCTCCTGTAAAATGAAGATTTATATCTTCCATTGGTGCTACTTGTACATGTCCGCCACCTGTTGCCCCACCTTTTATTCCAAATACAGGACCTAGTGAAGGTTCTCTTAGAGCTAATATTGACTTTTTACCAATTTTAGATAATCCATCTGCTATAGCTATTGAAACTGTAGTTTTTCCTTCACCTAATGGTGTTGGATTTATAGCTGTAACTAATATTAATTTTCCATCTTTTTTATTGTTTAATTTTTCATATACTGAATTAGAAATCTTTGCCTTATATTTTCCATAGCATTCAATATCTTCTTCTTTGATATTTAATTTTTTTGCTATTTTCTCAA
Organism: uncultured Clostridia bacterium; assembly: GCA_934122385.1. Lineage (GTDB taxonomy): Bacteria > Bacillota > Clostridia > TANB77 > CAG-508 > CAG-269. The sequence continues at coordinate 14,131 of CAKOWP010000017.1, forward strand.
TTTTTTCTAATTTTGTATTTCTTGCAATTTCAATATCTGTCATTTCAGCATTCTCCTTTCACTTTTGTCCCTTTGGGGACGGTTCTGTTTGCGACATCGGTTCCAAATGAGACATCTACCATACATAAAAAGTAATATAACCATGTCCCAAACGGAACCGATGTCTCAAACAGAACCGTCCCCAAAACGACATTTTATGCAATAAGTCCTGCTACCACACCAATTAATGCTCCAACAAATACTTGGACAGGTGTATGACCCAAAACTTCAACTAATCTTTCTGAAACTTGAACTCCTGTAAGGCCTGGTGTTTCTACTATTTTGTTTAATAAAGCTGCTTGTTTACCAGCAGCTCTCCTTACGCCACATGCATCATACATAACTACTAAAGCAACTATAAATGAAACAGCAAAAATAGGTGTGTCAACACCTTGATATTTTCCCATTAATGTTGCCAAACTTGTAACAACCGCAGAATGAGAGCTTGGCATTCCACCAGCTCCTATTATTCTTTTAAAATTAAATTTCTTTGTTGTTATTAAGTCATATATAACTTTATATGTTTGAATTAAAAACCATAATAAAAATGGTATATAAATATATTTATTTTGTATAAAACCAATAAAATTATTCACTTCTGCTTTTCCTTTCATACTATTTTTTGCTTTTTTGTTGCTGATTTCTACACTATTTTTACTCTTTTACTACTCTTCTGTTGAGAAATTTTCTTCTTGTAATTCTCCATCTTTTTCAAGTAAAATAGTTATCTTCTTTTCTGCATCTTCCAAAATTTTATTGCAGTCTTTTGATATTTTTATTCCTTCTTCAAACTTAGATATTGATTCATCTAAATTCAAATCTCCTTTTTCAAGTTCACTTACTATCTTTTCTAAGTTTTCCATATTATCTTCAAAATTTGCTTTTGCCATTTTTTTCTCATCCTTTCAATTAACGCTTACCAAATTTAAAAAATAATTAAATTTGACACAGCAAAAATTGTAATTATTTTCAAAATAAAAACTCTATCTTTCTGTAGCAGTACCATCCTTAACATTCACAACATAACTTGTAACCGCATTTCTATCATTTTTTCCCCTAACAGTCACAATATATGTTCCATCGCTTTGTAGTTCAGCATCATAATCATAAGAATCAACAGAAATTCCCCACTCTTTTTTTGCCAACTCAATAGCCTTACTTTCATCATTTACAGATGTATTTTCATTACTACTTTCTTGTTCTTCTTTTCCAATTACAGTATTAGTTTTAGAACCACTATTATCTTGTACTTGATTTGTTGTGTCATTTGTAACTGTATTATTCTCTATTACATTATTTTCAGTGTTAGAACTTTCATTTGAATAATAGTTTCTTTCGTCAAAATACATCAACAAATTATCTTCCTGTTTTACACTTGTATTTTCTGTTCCTTTTTTATTACTTACAATTCCGTATATTGCAATTCCAACTGCTAAAATAAGCAATACAGCAATAATTATTTTTGTTTTATTAGTCATTTAAAACGCTTCCTTTCTAAAAACACAAATATACAAACAAATACATTTGTATTTTTTATAAGATTTTAGCTTCTTTTACACCATCTACAAATCTTATATCTATTTTATCTTCTGACTTAACATCATCTACACTTTTTATAATTTCACCATCTTTTTCAACTAGTGAATATCCTCTTGTTAAAGTTTTTAAAGGACTTAAAGCATCAAGTTTAGATACTAATTCTACATATTTAGTTTTTTCCTCTTTTTGCTTAGCTTGTATGCAACTTTCTAATCTTTTTATAAATGTATCAATTTTTAAATAATTATCATTTATATTTCTTAATGGTTCTTTAAAAACTCTACTTGACATACATTTTTCATATCTTAATTTCATAATTTCAACTTTTTTTACTAAAGATAATCTTAATCTATTTTGACATGTATTTATTTTTTGTTTAACTTCATATATGTCCGGAACAGCTAATTCTGCTGCAGCTGATGGAGTTGGTGCTCTTAAATCTGCTACAAAGTCAGAAATCGAAAAATCTGTTTCGTGTCCAACTGCTGAAATAACTGGTATTTTTGAATTATAAACTGCATGTGCAACTATTTTTTCATTAAACGGCCATAAGTCTTCCAATGAACCTCCACCTCTAGCTAATATCAAAACATCTGCCAGTTTATTTTCATTCATAATTCTAATTCCATCTGCAATTTTTTCCGCAGCACCTTCTCCTTGCACAGGAACAGGCAATAATCGTATATGTACATTAGGATTTCTTCTTGTACTTACATTTATTATATCTCTAATTACTGAACCAGTTTGAGATGTTAAAACTCCTATAGTTTTAGGCATTTTAGGAATCTTTTGTTTATGTGCTACATCAAAATATCCTTCTTTCTCTAATCTATGTTTTAATTCTTCATATTTTTTATAAAGAACTCCAACACCATCTTCTTGCATAGCTTTAACATATATTTGATATACTCCATCTCTTTCAAATACGGAAATTCCACCTAAAGCAAAAACTTTCATTCCATCTTTTGGCATAAAGTTAAGCTTTTGAGCATAACTTTTAAACATTATGCATTTTATTAGTGAATTTTCGTCCTTTAATGTAAAATACATATGACCTGTATAATGATTTTTAAAGTTTGATATTTCACCTTTTACCAAAACATTATTTAAATATTCGTCATCTGCAATTTTATTTTTTATATAGCTATTTAATTCAGTTACACTTATCGCCATATCTTCATATCTCATAAACTACATATCCTTTACTATACTTGCTAAAATTCCATTAACAAAATTCTTAGATTTATCTTCACCATATTTTTTTGCAAGTTCAACAGCTTCATTTATAGCAACTTTATATGGAATTTCATTATATTTTATTTCATATATTGCTAATTTTAATATTGATAAATCCATTTTAGAAATTCTATTTAACTTCCAGTCTTCTTTTAAATTTTGTTCTATATCTTTTAAAATTTCTTCTAAATTTTCATTAATTCCTAATATTACATCTTTTATATATTTTTTTGCTTGTTCATCTTCTATATTATTACTTTCAAAAAATAAATCTATTTGTTCTTCTAAATTTTCTGTTTTTTGAATTTCTAAACTATAAATTAATTTGAAAGCATTTTCTCTAATCGCTGATCTATTCAATTTACTGCATCCTTTCTGTTCTCATTTTTTACTACATTTTATCTATAAATTTTTTTAATTTAGCTTTTACTTCATCTTTATTTAGTTGAACATAATTTCCAACAAAAGCTCCTGCCAATATTAGTAATATTCCAATTATAACATCATATAGTCTTGTTGCTAATAACACTATTGCTATAATTATTCCTATTATTGCTCCTCTATATTTCATTATAAAATTTTTAATTTCTTCCATAACTAATCTCATTCCTTTCGAAAAACAACTACTATTATTTCTACATTTTTGAACTTTTTTCTGGAACAGCTTTTTTAACATTTATATTTACTTCTTTTACTTCTAAGTCTGTTGTTTCTTTTACTTTTGATTTTATTTTAGCTTGTAAATCAGCTGATAAATCTTTTATAACTGTATCTGCTCCAACTACTAAATTAACAAAAACATTTACATTATTTTCTTTATCTATTTCAACCTTTGATGTTACATCTTTTGCAACTTTGAATTCTTTTGTAACTGCTTCAACAAGATTTTCAATTGTTTCTTTTGATATCATTAGTTTTCCATTATCATTTGCTAATAATATTCCTTGTTTATCTTTTAATTCTTGTTTTGACGTTGGGTCAAAGAATATACATCTAAGTGATAATAATATAAATACAATGCTAACTCCTAATATTACTTTTGAAGATGTTCCATATAATAATAAACTTCTTACTAATCCTTGTACTATATCAATGTCTAACCAACCAAATATTAATAGACATGCTATTATTGATAATATTAATATTATATTTGAATATATAATTAGTGTGATTTTTTCTATAACTTTCATTTTTTATTACCTCTCTTTTCTTTTCGTATTTTTTATTATTCATTTGAATTTTGTTCTTCTTCAGACTGTTCTTCTTTTTTTGTCATTTCTGTATTAACACCCTGAACATGAACATTTACTTCTTCTACTTTAAATCCAGTCATGTTTTCAACAGATTTTTTTACTCTATTTTGAATTTCAAATGCTACATCTGGAATTCTTGAACCATATTCAACAATGATGTTTACATCTATTTTTGCTTTATTATCTGTTTTGTCAACTTTTATACCTTTTGCCATATTTTTCTTTCCACTTAAGACTTCTGATATTCCTCCTGCAAAGCCTCCTGACATTGATGCAACGCCTTGTACTTCTGATACCGCCACACCTGCAATTACCGCAATTACATCATTTGAAATTTCTATACCATTTTCAGTATTTTCTGTCTCTTCTTCATTACTTGTTTCCTCTGACTCTATTGTTTCTTTGTTTTCTACTTTTTGTTGTTTTATTTTTCCAGTTTCTGTTGTTTCCCCTTCTGTTTTTTCAGCCCCTTTTCTTTCAACAAGTTCTTTTTCTGAATTTTGTTCTTTGTCCATAAAAATTCCTCCTTTTGAAAGTTTTTAAGTTTTTCAATTAAATGTAAAAAATTGATATACTTAATACTTTATAAGTATATCAATTTTTAGTATTTTTTACAACCTTTTTTAGTATTTTTTTACCAATTATTCTAAAATTACATTACAATTTTAAAATTTATTCGAATACTTGAAATTCTTCTATTTTATTGCCTCTCAAGAAATCCCCTATATTCATTCTTTTAGCATTTTCACCTTGAATCTCTAAAACACTCAAAATACCTTGTTTTGTTTTTATAAATAAACCATCCTTTTGGTCTGAAACAAGAACTGTTCCATTTCTAAAATTTTGAATATTATCTTCATCATATCCAATATTTTTAGCAATATCAACTTTCCAGAATTTTATTTTTGAACCATTCAAAAATGTATATGCACCCATAATAGGATTTAAACCTCTAACAAGATTTTTGATTTCTTGTGCAGTTTTATTTTTCCAGTCAATTTTAGCCATATCTTTGCTAAGCATTGGTGCAACTGAAAAATCATCTCCTTGTTTTTCTCTTGGTGCAGTTCCATTTTCAATTTGTTTTAATGTTTCTACTAATAATTCTCCACCAATTTTAGATAACCTATCCCACAATTCACCTGTTGTTTCATTTTCACCAATTTCAATTTCTTGTTTTAAAATCATATCACCTGTATCCATTCCAACATCCATATACATTGTTGTTACACCAGTTGTTTTATCACCATTTAAAACAGCCCATTGAATTGGTGCAGCACCTCTATATTTTGGAAGCAAAGAACCATGTACATTTATACATCCTAATCTTGGTATATCTAATATTTCTTTTGGTAATATTTTTCCATATGCTACAACACATATAACATCTGGATTCAAATCTTTTATTTGATTTATAAACTCTTCATTTTTTCTTACTTTCTCTGGTTGAAATATTTCCAAATTTTTTTCAATAGCAAATTCTTTTACTGGTGATGCAACTAATTTCATACCTCTTCCTTTTGGTCTGTCTGGATTTGTTACAACTCCTAATATATTATAACCTGCATTATATACTGCTTCTAAACTATCTCTTGCAAAATCAGGTGTTCCCATAAATAAAATATTTAGCATTTTTTCACTCTCCTTCTTTCGACCAATGGGGTTTTCGACCAATGGGGACGTTCTTAATTTGGTTGAAATAAAAAATTTCCTTAACCAATATTAATATTTTAAATTATTTCAACCAAATTAAGAACGTCCCCATTGGTCGAAAAGACCGTCCCCTTTGGTCTTCATTTTAAGCATATCCTCTCTAACTTAATCGTTGGAAAAGAATTAAATTTTGGCAAGAAAACATTTATTTAAAAGGCAAGGGCGCATACGTTTGTATGTAACCGCGTTTTAAATAAATGTTGCCGCAGTCCAAAATTGTAATTATTTTTCAACAAAGCCTTTATTTTTCAGGCTCCACGTACTCCATAGTACCAGGAACAATTTTATCAACAAAAACTTCTCCCTCTAAATGATCATACTCATGGCAAATAGCCTGTGCCAACAAATCTTTAGCCTTAACTTTAACCCTTTTACCATTTCTATCAGTATATTCTGCTGTAACTTCATCTGGTCTTACAACTTTTGCGAATTGATTTGGAAAACTTAAACATCCCTCTTCAACTTCTCTTTCACCTTTTGTTTTTAAAATAACTGGATTTATAAAAACAATTGGTCCATTGTCGTCATATAAATCTACAACAAAAACTCTTTTTAAAATTCCTACTTGTACAGCAGCTAGTCCCACACCATTGTACTTATGCATTGTATCTATCATATCATCTATTAATGTTTGTAGTTTTTCATCTATTGCTTCAATTTCTCTTGATTTTTTATTTAAGATTTCGTCTCCTTCATATCTTAGATTTCTTATTGCCACTTTTATTCCCCCATTCACTTTTAATTCAATGTCTCTTTTGGAACCGATGTCTCAAACAGAACCGTCCCAAAAGCAACATTACACCATGCTATTTGGATTTACATCAACTGAAACCTTAGTATTTTTATAATTTTCACTATATATTTTTCTTAACAAATCATTCAAAACTCCATTTGCCTGTTCATTCATATTACCTTTTATAATAATTCTCCATCTAAATCTATTTTGAATTTTATCTATCGGTGATGGCATTGGTTTAAAAGTTTTAAATTCTTCATTATTTAAATTTTTAATTAGATATTCATATGCTTTATCTGAAACTTTTTTTATCTCAGCTTCATTCAAACTATTAAATCCAATTATTATTATATCGCAAAAAGGCGGATATTTCAACTGTTTTCTTAAAGTGATTTCCGTTTCGTAAAATTCTTGATAATTTTGTTTTTGCGCATCTTGAATACTGAAATTTTCTGGATTATATGTTTGTATAATAACCTTTCCCGGTAAATTTTCTCTTCCGGCTCTTCCTGCAACCTGTGTTAAAATTTGGAATGTTCTTTCTGTTGCTCTGTAATCATCAATATTTAATGAACTATCTGCAGCTATAACACCTACCAATGTTACTTTTGGGAAATGATGTCCCTTTACAACCATCTGCGTTCCAATTAATATATCAATACCATCATTTTTGAATTTGTTTAAAATTTGTTCATGTGAATTTTTCTTTGTTACTGTATCTACATCCATTCTTATTGTTTTAGCCTGCGGAAATTGTTTTAATATTTCCTGTTCTAATTTTTGTGTTCCTGTTCCAAAATATCTTATTTTATCACTTCCACACTCTGGACATTTTGTAACAACTTTTTCTTCATATCCACAATAATGACACTTCAATTTATTTTCATAACTATGATATGTCATACT
>CAKOWP010000018.1 GCA_934122385.1 uncultured Clostridia bacterium
GTAAATGTAATAGGAGTTCCAAAAACAATTGATAATGATGTTGCTTGTACAGAAATTACATTTGGATATAATACTGCTGTATCTGTTGCAATGGAAGCAATTGATAGACTTCATACAACAGGTGAAACACACCATAGAATTATGGTATTGGAAGTTATGGGAAGATATGCCGGATGGATAGCATTAGAGTCAGCGATTGCAGGTGGTGCAGATGTTGCATTAATTCCAGAGATACCATATGATATAAATAGAGTTGCAGAAAAAATAAAAAATAGACAAAAAAGAGGTAAAAATTTTGATATTGTTGTTGTTGCAGAGGGAGCTAAGCCAAAAGATGGAGAAATTACTGTTGAAAATGTAAGAGATAATGGTAAAGGTGTTGATAATACAAAACTTGGTGGAGTTGGCGAAAAAGTTGCAAAACAATTACAAGAATTAACAGGTTTAGAAGCTAGAAATACTACACTTGGTTATATGCAAAGAGGTGGAACACCAACAGCATTTGATAGAGTTTTATCAACAAAATATGGTACTGCTGCAATGAGAATGGCTATTGAAGAAAAATTTGGAAATTTGGTTGTTATCAAAAATGGAAAAATTGATTATGCATCACTAGAAGATGTTGTTGGTCAAAATAAAGAAATTGGTGCTGTTTCTGGAAACACAACTGTAAGTAACCAAAGAAAGGTTACTATGGATGATGATTTAGTGAAAACGGCAAGAAGTGTAGGAATTAATTTGGGAGACTAAGGAGGGATTTAGGGACGTTCCTTAAAATCCCTTAAAAAAGGGATAAAGGGACAGTCCTTTTTCTCAAAAAAAAATTCAAATTAATTTTGAGAGACCAATGGGGACGTTGTTAAATTGGTTGAACATTTTAGACGATTAACTTTAAATAATTAAGAATATATATTTTTTCAACCAATTTAACAACGTCCCCATTGGTCGATTGGTCAAAAATATTTTTTGTGAAATTTGTGTAAAAACTATTGTACAAAAAAATTATTATTGGTATAATCAAACTAGATTAAAATTACGAAGGAGGAATATAAAATGGCAATAAGATTTGTTTTAAACGAAACATCATATTTTGGAAACAATGCAAGAGAGGTACTAGCAGAAGAAATTAAGAAAGGAAAATTCAAAAAAGTATTTTTGGTTACAGATAAACCATTAGTAGATGCAGGAGTTACTGCAAAAGTTGAAAAAGTATTAACAGATGCAGGAATTGAATACTCACTATATGACGAAATCAAACCAAACCCAACAATTAAAAATGTAACAGACGGAGTTACTGCATGTAAAGAATCAGGAGCAGATGTAATAGTTGCAGTTGGTGGTGGTTCAAGCATGGATACAGCAAAAGGAATTTCAATTGTAATGACAAACCCAGATAGAGCAGATATCAAATCTCTAAATGGATTATCAAATACAGTTAATAAAGGAATGCCAATGCTAGCATTACCAACAACAGCAGGAACAGCATCAGAAGTTACAATAAACTATGTTATAACAGATGAAGAAAGAAAAATAAAAATGGTATGTGTAGACCCTAATGACATTCCAATTGTAGCAATAGTTGATTCAGAATTAATGGCTTCAATGCCAAAATCACTTGCTGCAGCAACAGGAATGGATGCTTTAACACATGCAGTTGAAGGATATATTACAAAAGCACATAACGAAATGTCAGATATGTTCCATATGAAGGCTATAAAATTAATATTCAAATATTTACCAGCAGCTGTAAATGAAAAAGACCCTAAAGCTGTTGAAATGATGGGTATGGCTCAATATATTGCAGGTATGGGATTTAGTAATGTAGGACTTGGAATAGTTCACTCAATGGCACATCAATTAGGTGCTGTATATGATACTCCACACGGAATTGCAAATGCTATGCTTTTACCAACAGTTATGAGATTTAATGGAGAAAGTCCAGAAACAGCACAAAGATTTAGAGAAATCTTATGCGAAATTGGTAGACCAGATGCTGCACACTTAAATGACCAAGATGTTATTAATACATTTGTATGGATGATTAGTGAACTTTCTAAAGCAGTTGGTATTACTCAAACTATTAAAGACTATGGTGCAAAAGAAGAAGATTTTGAAATGCTTGCAGATAAAGCTATGGAAGATCCTTGTAAACCAGGTAATCCAAGAGATGTAAGCAAAGAAGATTTTATTGAATTATATAGAAGAGCTATGTAAAAAATAAAAAAAGCTATCTTTTTATAGATGGCTTTTTTTATTTTTATTATTTGGTTGAAGTTTTATAGAATAATAAGTCAATTATATTGAAAAACAGTATATTATAATATATAATTCGATTATGAAAAAGAAAGGGGAAAACAAATGAGTTTAATATTAAAAAACGTATCTAAAACATTTGTAGGAAAAAAAGCTGTAGACAATGTATCATTTACATTAGGCAAACCAGGAGTATTTGGATTGCTAGGAACAAATGGGGCAGGAAAAACTACAACAATACGAATGTTATTAGGAATTATTAAAAAGGACAGCGGAGAAATAACATGGAATGGGAAAAAAGTAGAAAGAAAAAATGTTAATTTTGGGTACTTACCAGAAGAAAGAGGGGTATATCCTAAATCAAAAATATTTGACCAATTAATGTATTTTGCAGAATTAAAAGGAATGAAAAAACAAGAAGCAATAGATTCTATAAAAAAATGGTCAAAAGAACTAAAAGTAGAAGAATACTTACAAATGCCCGCAGAAAAATTATCAAAAGGAAATCAACAGAAAATTCAATTTATGACGGCAGTAATACACAATCCTGAATTAGTAGTTCTAGATGAACCATTTAGTGGATTAGATCCAGTAAATACAGAAATAATAAAAAATATTATAATTGATTTGGTGAAAAACGGGAAATATGTAATAATGTCAGCTCACCAAATGTCAACAATAGAAGAATTTTGCAGTGATATATTAATATTAAATAAAGGCAAAACTGTATTAAAAGGAAATTTGAAAGAAATAAAAAATTCATATCCGGCAAATCGAGTAGAAATTGATGTAAATAAAAATATAGATAATTATATAGAAAAATTTAAACTAGAAAAAGAAAATGAAAAAAATAACGATTATATAATAAAAATTGAAAATGAAGAAGCAGCTCATAACCTTTTAAATGAGTTAGTTAAAGATGGAATACAAATCAATAAATTTGAAATCAAAAAACCAACATTGAATGACATATTTATAGAAAAGGTAGGTGAGTAAAATGAGAGATATATTAACAGTAATGAAATTTACAATGAAAGATATGATAAAAAGAAAATCTTTTATTATATCTACGCTTATAATTTTAATTTTAATTGTATTAGGATTTAATGTACCTAAATTTTTAAAATCGATAAAAGAAGACAATACTGGAAATAAGTTATTGATAGTAGATAACCAAAATGTATTTGAAGGCACATTAGAAACTTTAAAAGAAGCAAATTTAGGATATGACATACAAATAGAAAATTTAGACTATGAAAAAGTAAAAGAAAAAATAGAAAATGAAAATATTGAATCTGCAATTATTGTAGAACCAAATGAGCAAAATATAAAAATAAGGTATCTAGTTAAAAATATAAATATGATGGAAACAGTACCAGAAAACATTGTTAGTGCAATTAATTCATTATACACAAATTTACAGATAAGTAAATTAGGATTAACACAAGAACAATTACAATCAATAACACCTAATTTTGAATTTAATTTAGAACAAACTGAAGAAGAAAAAGCAAGTGGAAATGTATATGCAATAATGTTACTTTCAATAGTTTTATTTTATGCAATATATTTTTGTGCTTATCAAGTATCAAGTTCAATAACAACAGAAAAAACTTCAAAAATAATAGAAACATTAGTTACATCAACAAGCCCAAGAATAATTGTATTAGGAAAAACAATTGGTATAGGAATAATTGGGTTAATGCAAATGATATTAATAGTTGGAACAGCATTAATTAGTGCAAAATTATTCTTAGAGCCTGGAGTAATAGATTCAGTTTTGGATATGTCTAATATAACTCCATATTTGGGTATTATAACAATAGTATATTTTATTTTAGGATATTTTACTTATGCATTGTTATATGCATTAACTGGTTCAACAGTAAGTAAGCCGGAAGATATCCAGTCAGCTAACTCACCAGTTGCAATTTTAGCTGTTATAGGATTTTATTTATCATATTTTACAATGATGAATCCTACAAGTGAATTAAATGTTTTTGCATCAATGTTTCCAATATCATCACCATTTTGCATGCCATTTAGAATTATGATGGGACTTGCAAATATAACTGATGTTATAGTTTCAATTGCTATTTTATTTGTTACTATCTTGATAATTGCTCATATTGCCATTAAGATTTACTCTAATGCAATTTTAAATTATGGAACTAAAATGAGTCTTAAAGATGTTGTTAAAATATATAGAGACAAAAACTGACTTTATGTTGACTTTTTGCAAAATAAAGTTTATAATTATAATAGTAACAGTGTTAATTTGCACAAGAAGAAAAAGGAGATAAAAAATGAAATTTGAATTAATATCAGAAAATGATGGCTTTACAGTAGTTTTGGCAGAGATAAGTAGCAATAAGCGCTTAGATATTACAAATTTGGAACTTGAGGATCCATCGCTTCTTTCAAAGAACTCTATCGAATCAGAAATTAAAAGAAGAGTAGCTGAGCATTTTGGTTGTAATGATGTATCTTTAGAAATGGATAGAGATACAGAACGTAAAATCTATAGAATTTTATTAAACAATATAGAAGCTTTTGAATCAGAGTAATTGTCTCTAACCCCATCGTAAAGAATTTAACGATGGGGGATTTTTTTGTTTAAAAGCCTTTACATAATTTATATAATATTAAATGTTGCTTATATTATAGTTGTTACATTGTTAAGGAGGTACACTTATGGAACAGTGCAGTAGAATGGATGAAATCATTAACAAAATATCAATGTTTTTAAACGAAGTTGATAAAAACACTATGAAAATGGTAATTTACAAAAAGGAGACCATCAGATTTAGAGCGGTATCTAAAAATGATGGACATTCCGGTAGATATTACCAAAAAGGAAGAAAAAGAAAATGGAAGTGTGAAGGTAACAATAGAAAGATTGGATTATTTGACTTTACATGAGATTCAAATTGATGTATAATATTAAATGTTGAAATTTAGTAGTTACTTATACTTAAGGAGGAATTATGACATCTAAGAAAAAAAATAATTTTGATATCATATCGCAATTTATGAACAGCGATATGAAAGAAAAGAAATTAGAAAAAACAATTTCTGAGATATTTGTCTTAGATAGACAAATATATGAAAGGGACCTTAATATCGGTCTCTTTTATGAGAATGGAAAAAAGTTTAATAGAGAGAGGCGAGAGGAATACGCAAAATATGGCAATAAGCCAATTCATATTTTGCTAAAAAAGTAACAAAAAAGGAACATCAATTGGTGTTCCTTTTATATATATTGAATATGATAAAAAGTAGAGTTAAGACTGAAAATTGAAAATTTCCAGATTTATTCTTGACAAAACAATTTTAAAATTATAACAATTTTTCCAATTCTTTAATTTTATCTCTAATCTCAGCAGCCTTTTCAAATTCCATAGAAGCAGCATATTTAAGCATTTCATCAGTCAATTCAGCAATAGTATTCTTAATATCATCAGCATTTTCCATTTTAAATTCAACACCAATATCTTCTTGTTTAGTAATACTAATATTATCTCTGATAGATTTTTTAATTGTTTTAGGAGTAATGCCATGCTCAATATTATATTGTTCTTGAATATGACGTCTTCTGTTAGTTTCGGAAATTGCTTTTTCCATAGAATCAGTAAGTTCATCAGCATACATAATAACAGTACCATCAGTGTTCCTAGCAGCACGTCCAATAGTTTGAATCAAAGAACGCTCTGAACGCAAGAAGCCTTCTTTATCAGCATCTAAAATGGCAACTAAAGAAACTTCTGGTATATCTAGACCTTCTCTTAAAAGATTTATACCAACTAAAACATCAAATTCACCTAAACGAAGATTTCTTATAATTTCCATTCTTTCGAGGGCTTTAATGTCAGAATGCATATAATTAACTTTAATATCTAAACTTTGTAAATATGAAGTTAAATCTTCAGCCATTTTTTTTGTTAGAGTAGTAACCAAAACTCTTTCATGTTTTTCAACTCTAATACGAATTTGCTCAATTAAATCATCAATTTGATTTGAAACAGGTTTAACTTCAATTTTAGGGTCTAAAAGACCAGTTGGCCTAATAATTTGTTCAACAACATTATCTTTACTATGCTCTTTTTCATAATCTGCAGGTGTTGCACTAACAAATATAACTTGATTAATTCTTTCTTCAAATTCCTCAAATTTCAAAGGTCTGTTGTCATATGCAGATGGAAGTCTAAAACCATAATTAACCAAAGAATCTTTACGAGCACGGTCACCATTGTACATAGCTCTAACTTGAGGTATTGTAGCATGTGATTCATCTATTAACAAAAGAAAATCTTTGGGCATGTAATCGAACAAAGTAAATGGAGGAGAGCCAGCAGGTCTGCCACTTATGTGTCTTGAATAATTTTCAATACCTTGGCAGAATCCAGTTTCTTTCATCATTTCCATATCAAAATTTGTTCTTTCATCAATTCTTTGAGCTTCAATTAATTTATTATTATCTTTAAAATATTTTATTCTTTCTTGCAATTCTTGGTTAATTGTAACAAGAGCACGTTCCATTTTGTCAGAAGTTGTAACATAGTGAGAGTTAGGGAATATCATAACATGAGTTCTTTCTGCAACAGCTTTGCCAGTTAGAGGATTAATTTCATGGATTTTTTCAATTTCATCACCCCAAAATTCAACCCTTATTGCAGATTCACTTTTGTCAGATGGGTAAATTTCCAAAATATCACCTTTAGCTCTAAAAGTACCTCTTTTAAAATCAATTTCATTTCTTGAATATTGCATATTTACTAGCTTTTTCATAACTTCTTCCCTAGATTTTTGCATTCCAGGGCGTAAAGAAACTATCATGTGCTCATAATCTATAGGGTCGCCCAAACCGTAAATACATGAAACAGAAGCAACTATAATGACATCTCTTGTTTCAAACAAAGATGCTGTTGCAGAGTGACGAAGCTTGTCAATTTCGTCATTTATAGAAGCGTCTTTTTCAATATATGTGTCAGAAGCTGGAATGTAGCTTTCTGGTTGATAGTAGTCGTAATAAGATACAAAGTATTCAACATTATTTTCTGGGAAGAATTCTTTGAATTCTGAATACAATTGTCCTGCTAATGTTTTGTTGTGGGCTAGAACTAATGTTGGTTTTTGAACTTTGTTTATTACGTTTGCCATTGTGAAGGTTTTTCCAGAACCGGTTACTCCTAGTAGTGTTTGGAATTTTTTACCTTCTTCTATTCCTTTTGATAGGTATTCTATTGCCTTAGGTTGGTCACCTGTGGGCTGGTAATCTGAATGTAATTTAAACATTTTTACCTCCTTTATGATTTATAAAATATATTTATTATAGGAAAAGATATCACATAAATGATAAGCAATGTGATATCTTTTTCTTATGTTATTTTTATTAAGTGATAATTGAATGTTATTGTTATAATTATAGCATAATCTATTTATTTATACAATAAATTTTACAAATAACCATAAAATATTCGAATAAAGGTTTAAAAAAAAATTTTTTTATGATAAAATATTGTAAAAAAGGAGATAGATAAAATGGAAAATCAAATATCAATAGAACAAATTAAAAAATTTAGAAAAAATTATAATTCAGATAAGACAAACAAAATAATAGAGAATGCAATAACAAAAAATGGTTTAGAAAATGCGTGTATTAATAGAGATATCATAATAGAAAATCAACCAATTTTTAATATTGAATTACCAGAAAGTAAAAGATATGATCAAAAGGATAATTGGAGATGTTGGATTTTTGGTGGATTAAATTTAATAAAACATAATATAGCTAAAAATTTAGACATGAATGTTATGGATTTAGAATTATCCAATAATCATATTGCATTTTATGATAGATTGGAGAAATCAAATAATGCATATGAAAATATAATAAATTTAGATAATGTGGATTTTGACTATCTTCAAAAAGATGAAGCATTAAAGTTTTGTGTTTCAGAAGGTGGTTATTGGGATATGTTTGTATCTATAGTAAATAAGTATGGAATAATTCCTTATTCATATAATCCTGATACTGTTGAAAGTACAGCTATGCAAAGAGTAGAATATTTGTATACTGAAAAAATAAAAAAGGATATTTTAAAATTAATAGATTTAAAGAAAAATGGAATAGATATAAATATATTAAGAGAAGAAAAAAATAAATGTTTACAGGAAAATTATATTTTATTATGCAAAATATATGGAGAACCTACAGTAGAATTTGATTTTGAATATAAAGATAAAAATGGTAATTATAAAAAAATAGAAAATTTAACCCCAATTGAATTTAAAAATAGATTTTTGGATTTGAAATTAGAAAATTTTGTAACAATAGGGAATATACCTATGTACAATAAAGAATATTATAAAGTATATCAAAAGAAACATTTAGGAAGTGTTTATGGAAAATCTTATGTTAAATATTTAAACTTACCAATTGAAGATTTAAAAGAATTGACTATAAAACAACTAAAAGATAATTTACCAGTATATATGGGAGCACATATTTTAAAATTCAGAGATAAAAAATCGGGAGTTTTAGATACAAGATTATACAACTATGAAGATACATTAGGATTGAAGACATTATCAAAAGAAGAAGCATTAAATTTATATGATATAAGCATGCATCATATTATGGCCTTTACAGGTGTTAATTTAATAGACAATAAACCACAAAGGTGGAAAATTGAAGATAGTTATGGAGACAAAGAAAAGGTAAATGGATATTATGTTATGAATGATAATTTCTTCAATGAATTTGTATTAAGTGTGGTAATAGATAAAAAATATCTGACTGAAAAACAATTGAGGCTTTTAGACCAAGAGCCAATTGAATTTGGAGTTGAAGATCCATTTTAATATTTAGTTTGATTTTTTTGTTTAAAGTATAATGGAACAAACAAAATAATGAAATATAAAATAGAAACAAAAAAAGTTCTAAAATAAAATAATAAGCATATAATATTAAAAATAAAGTGCAAGGAGAAGAAAAATGCAGTTTATAAAATATTGTATGCTTTTTTTAGTTTTTATATCATCAGCCTTAATAGGCAAATATATATCACAAAAATATAAATTCAGGGTAGACGAGCTAGAAGAAATTAAAAATGCATTGAACATATTTAAATCAAAAATAAAATTTACATATGAACCTATACCAGAAATATTCAAACAAATATCAGGAAATACCAGTAAGAATGTATCAAAATTATTTAAAAATGTTGTAGAAAAAATGGAAACAGATTCAGCAAGCGTAGCGTTTGAAAAATCAGTTGATGAGTATACGGGAAATTTGAATATGGAGGACAAACAAGCAATAAAATCACTTTCAAAATTATTGCGGAATAACGGATAGTGATGGACAATTGAGTCAAATAGAAGTTACAGAAAATTTTTTGGATGAACAGATTAGACAAGCTCAAGAAGAAAAAAATAAAAACGAAAAATTATATAAAAAGCTCGGAATGAGTATGGGAATGGCTATAGTTATTATTTTAATGTAATTGTATGTTGGAAATAGTGTAAATCTTTGAAACTTAAAATTTATCGGACACAAAAATAAAATGTGAATAGGGGGACTTTTTTATGAGTATAGATTTATTATTCAAGATTGCGGCAATTGGAATTTTGGTTGCGGTTTTATATCAAGTTTTAGTAAGAGCAGGTAGAGAAGACCAAGCAATGATGACCACTCTTGCAGGTCTTGTTATTGTTTTGACTATGGTAATAAAAGAAATAAGTGGATTATTTGACACTGTAAGAACATTATTCAATTTATAAAAAATGGGATTTAGGGGACTGCCTAAATCCCAAAAAAAGAAAGGGCATATAATGGAAATTATTAAAATATTAGGAATTGCTTTAATTGCGCTGGTTATAATAATAATGCTAAAACAATATAGGCCGGAATACGCTATTTTTATAAGTATTCTAACAGGCATATTGATTTTAATTTTAGTAATGGACAGGCTGACAGGAATAATAAATTTAATACAATCAATAGAAGATAAATTCTCAATTAACACACAATTTATAGCATTATTAATAAAGATTACAGGAATTGCGTTTTTATCAGAATTTGCAGTAAGTATATGCAAAGATTCTGGGGAAGCAGCAATTGCAAGTAAAATAGAAATTGGAAGTAAGATAATTATTATATCAATGTCAATACCAATAATTTCAAGTTTGTTAGAAATTATATTAAAAATTCTACCTTGATTTTTTCGGATTTTAATAATACAAACCAAGGTATTGCAATGAAGGGATGGAAGGAGGACAAAAACATGAAAATAATTGCAAAATTGAATAAAAAATGTCCTTTTTGGAACCGATGTCTCAAACAGAACCGTCCCCAAAGAGACATTTTGCTAATAATTATTTTCATAGTCCTCGTAATACAACCAATAACAAGTTTTAGTGCAGAAATAGACCAAAATGCAATAGCTAGTCAAGAAGAAACATTTGGGATAACCTCTTTTATACAAAATTCTAAGCAGTATACAGGTGATTTTTTTGAAGATATAGATGTAGGAGATATACTAAATTCAGCAATTAAAGGGGATATAGATAACTCAAAAATCTATAAAAAAATATTAAATTCATTAGGAAAAGAAGTACAGACAGGAATTAAAAGTTTGGTTAGTATTTTGGTTATTATAATTATACATAGCATTTTAAAATCAATTAGTGAAAGCCTAGAAAATGATAATATTTCCAAATTGATTTACTATGTGCAATATATAGCGATTGTAACAATAATTATGGGAAATTTTTCAGACATAATTAACTTAGTTAAAGAAACATCAACAAACTTAGTAGGATTTATGAATACTCTTATACCTGTGTTGATATCACTAATGTTATATACAGGAAGTTTGACAACTACAAGTGTTCTGGAACCTATTATTTTGTTTATGATAAATTTTATAGGAAATCTGATACAAGATATTTTGATACCAATAGTTTTGATTATAACATCAATTAGCATAATTTCAAAAATATCAGATAAAGTTCAAATTGATAAAATATCAAAGTTTTTGAAGTCGTATACAGTATGGTTTTTAGGATTGATATTAACTGTTTTTGTTGGAATTGTGTCATTAGAGGGGACACTTGCAAGTTCTGTTGATGGTATTACTGCAAAGACAGCAAAGGCAATTGTAAGCTCAGCTGTTCCTGTTGTTGGAAAAATATTAGGTGATGTTGTAGATAGTGTATTAGGATGTGGCGTTATTCTAAAAAATGCAGTTGGTTTTGTTGGTGTAATAATTATTGTTGGAATTTGTATTTTACCAATTTTAAAACTAACAGTATTGATGCTTTCGTACAAGCTGGTGGCTGGAATTAGTGAAGTAATAGCAGATGCTAAAATTGTAAAATTGTTGGACGAAATTTCTGATATTTTTAAAATATTATTGGCTATTTTAGTTTCAATTTCAGTTATGGTTATAATTGGAACAACATTACTGGTTAAAATGTCAAATACGGGGATGATGTTTAAGTGATAAATTTTTTAAGCTTATGGGTTAAGAATTTAAGTCTGGCATTAATAGTGGTTTCTATTTTGGAGATGTTACTTCCAAATAATAAAACGAAAAAATATATAAAAATGGTTATGGGTTTATATATTTTGTTTAGCATAATAGCACCATTTGTTAATAACAGTAATGTTCTTAATTTTAATATAGAAGATATGTATTCTAACTACAGTAAGGAAATATCGAGTACATCAGCTACATCAACAGCAGGAGAAGTAAATCAAGCTTCTATGGATGATAGGCTAAATCAATTATATAAGGAACAATTGGAAAGTGATATTACTCAAAAAGTTGAAGAGAAAGGATATGATGTTAGAAAATGTAAAGTTGAGGCACATATATCGGAAAGTGATACAGGGATAGAGTCTATAACTATAGAAATAGATGGAAAAAATGATAATACAGAAAATTTAAATAATTCGAATAATTTAAATAAAACAGATGCTACTGATAATTCTAATAATTCAAATAAAACAGATGCTACTGAGAATTCTATTGATAGTTCTAAATATTCAAAAAATTCAGGAAATACATTAGAAGACAAAATAGTTAAAGAAATTCAAAAAGTTCAAAAGGTTGAAATAGATGTTTCAAAAGGTGATGATAGTGAAGACACTAATTCTGCTATAACAAAAACCGATGTTAAAATTATAAAAGATTTTTTAACAAAAGAATATGGGGTGAGTGAAAAATGTTTAAAAATAAATTAAAATCAATAATTGGTGATGGGAATAATGATGGAAACAACAAAAAGAAAATTGAAAATTTAGTGTTTTTAGTAATTGTATTGATAATAACAGTTGTTGTAATAAATTATATTTGGAATGGAAATAAGAGTTCAAATAAAACTATAACTAATTCAGCAGGAAGACAACTTGCAAGTAGCAAAACTAGCCAAGATGCAGATTCAAACCAGTCTTCTAGTTCCAGCAATAGCGAAAGTTTAGAAAGAAGGTTAGAAGATATTTTAAAAAATATAGATGGTGTTGGGGATGTAAAAGTTTTTATAAATTATTCTGAATCATCAGAAACAGTTGCAATGTATAATGAAAATTCAAAAAAAAGTACGACTGAAGAAACAGACAAGTCTGGTGGGGTAAGAAAAGTAGAAGAAACGGATTCACAAAAGGAAGTTATATATCAAGAACAAAATGGTAACAAAACTCCTATTGTTCAAAAGACTGTTGAACCTAAAATAGAGGGTGCTATTATTACTGCAAAAGGTGCTTCTGATATTAATGTGAAAACTAATATTATTCAAGCTGTAGAAGCGGCAACAGGCCTTGCTACTCATAAAATTCAAGTATTTCAAGGAAACTGATGTCGCGTTGGGGACGGTTCTGTTTGAGACATCGGTTCCAAATGAGACATAAAAATGAAAAAAGGAGGAAAATAAAAAATGAAATTTTTAAAGAAAAATCAGGTTATAATTTATGTTACAGCTTTGATGTTAGTTGTTGCAGGATATATGAATTTTACAGCAAATGGAGATTTAAAAAGTGCCGTTCAGACTGCAAGTTCAGAGGAAGAGCTTGATAAAATGGCTAATATTGGTGATGCTCAATTGGTTAGCAGTAATGTAGTTAGTGAAAATCAAGAAAATATTTCTAATGCAAATAGCACAAAGAGTGAAAACACTAATGAAAAATCAAATTTTGAAAATGAGAATCTTACAAATGCAGAAAACAGTAATGCTATTAATGAAGAAAAAAATCAAAGTAATACCAATGAAAAAAATGAGACCGCAGAAACAAGTAGTAATATATCTAGTAGTAATGACGACTATTTTTCAACTTCAAAATTAGAAAGAGATACAATGTATTCACAAATGCTAGAAACATATGAAAATATTCTAAATAGTAGTAATTCATTAAAAACACAAAAACAGTCTGCAACAGAGGAAATAAAAAAGATAAATGATACAAAAAACAGTATTATGATATGTGAAAATTTAATAAAGACAAAAGGCTTTGAAAATAGTATAATTTTTGTTAATGGCGAAAGTATAAGTATTGTTGTTAAGGATAATCAATTGACTGCTGAAAAAGTTGCTCAAATTCAAAATATTATTTCTAGAGAAATGAATGCAAAAGTTGAAAATATACATATTTCTAATAAATAAAAAATAAGACACATTAGTTGTTAAGCAAATGTGTCGTTTTTATATATAAGATTTAATAAATCAAAATTATAGAACATAAATTAACTTATGGATTAAATAAAAATAAGGAGTGTTTTATGCAAAATTTTCTGTTATAATTTTAATATATTCTCCAATTTCCTCATTGGTTAAGTCTAATTCTAAAATTAGTTTTTTTAAAATATCTCTTCGTGGAAAAGCCTTTTCGTTGTCTATTCTTACATATTGCCTTAATGAAATACCTAATTTTTCTGACATTTCTTCCTGAGTTAAATTTTTTAATTTTCTTTTTTCTTTTATCATTAAAATCACCTTAATAATGTTTAAATTTTTTATAAATTATTTCATAAATTGCTATAAAAATATATTGACTTTTAATGTCACTATAACTTATAATTAAAAGTGACAAATAATGACACGGTTACACGGAAGATTTAAAATTATTAGAGAACAGAGGAGA
The DNA here is from genome assembly GCA_934122385.1 of uncultured Clostridia bacterium. Classification (GTDB taxonomy): domain Bacteria; phylum Bacillota; class Clostridia; order TANB77; family CAG-508; genus CAG-269. The sequence continues at coordinate 14,396 of CAKOWP010000018.1, forward strand.
AATTTGAAATGAAAAATAAGTTTAGAAAAGATGAAGCGATTACGCTTGTTGCATTAGTAGTTACAATAGTTGTATTATTAATTTTGGCAGGAATAAGTGTTCAAGCAATAACAAATACTGGATTATTTGGAAAAGCAAAACAAGCGGCACAAGAAAGTAAATATGCTAATGCATCAGAAAAGGTAGCATTAGCAGTAAATGCATCATATGATTCAACAGGAAAAATGAATGACGATTATTTAAAAGAAAATGTAAATAAAATAGATGGTTTAAATAAAAAAGTAGAGACAGTAACATATGACCTAAAAATAGTAGTAGACGGATTTGAATTTACAATTTCAGAATATGGAAAAATAACAGGAGAGAAAAAAGAAGTAGCAACATTACCAGATAACACACCTAAAACAGATGCAGGAACAAATGTTAAAGTGCCAGATGGTTGGAATTCACAAAATGTAAAATACATTAAAACAACAGATGGAACAGAAGTGACAACATTAGAAACAGTGGCAACAGTATATGCGGTATCAGATGGACAAAACAATACAATTCCAGTACCAAATGGATTTTATTATGTAGGTGGAAATAAAAATTCAGGAGTAGTAATATCAGATGATGAAAGGGATAAAAATAAATTTTTAGGAAAAACAGATGTACCATCGGGAGCAGTATATAATTCAGATGGAACAGTAAAAACAGAAAAATTAAATAGTGAAGAACAAGCTCAAACATTATTCGGAAATCAATTTGTTTGGATACCTTGTACATTAGAAAATTATAAGAAAACAAACTTTGGAAAAGATAACGCATCTTGGGATGCAAATACAAGCACAGGTGAAAAAATACAAATAGAAAAATATGGTGGTTTTTATATTGGAAGATATGAGTCAGGAACAAGTAATCTAACATCAAGCAAAATAGATTTTTCTAAAGGTTACTCAACATCAGACTGGTCAAACGCAAATTTTAGAGGTGAATATATAACAAGTGGAAAAATAACATCAAAAGCAGGAGAAATACCATATTATCATGCTGATTATGAAACAGCACAAACGATGGCACAATATATGTATAATAATAACTATGTAAGAAGTGGTTTAGTTACCGGAACAATGTGGGATGTGACATTGAATTATTTAAAATCACAAGATAGTACATTAAACTTAACAAATACACTATGGGGAAATTATAATGATACAACATTAACAAATTGCAAAGGAAGATATATACCAGTAAATTCAAATAATGGAAGTACATCAGATATAGTACCAAATAGTGATGGAGTAAGACATTATGGAGTAATGACAACGGCTTCAAGTGAAGATACAAAGAAAAATAATATATATGATATGGCAGGAAATTTATGGGAATGGACAGAAGAATTAGCATATGATATGTCAAATAACTATTATATGCTTCGTGGTCGGTTCTTTCGTCGATACATATGTGAGAAACCCAGTTTGTTACCGTGCTTATAATTATGCTCTTGCTACTGTTACACACTATGGCTTCCGCCCCGTACTTTACATTAAGTAGAACTAAGCTTTAGTAGAGAAACACATAAATAATTATATTGTCTAAATTTTTATGGTTATTAAAAAATGTATAATTTTTCTAATATATAAAGCTACATTACACATGTGTAATTATAAATAAGAAGGAGAAAATGAAATGAAAAAACAACAGATGAAAGCCTTGTGGCTGTATATATATACACATAAATGGAGTTTAAAGAAAAATAAAAAGGAAAATATAAAAGGAATTACACTTATATCAATGGTTGTAACAATAATTATTCTTTTGATTTTGGCAGGAGTGGGGATACAAGCTTTGACAAACACTGGGTTGTTTGAAAAATCTAAGAAAGCAACTGAAGAATATAGTATGCAACAAGCTAAGGAAAGATTGATTCAAACATTAACACTGTTGGCTATTAATAAAGTTGATGATAAAAATTACAATGAAAATGAATATATAGATAATCAAATAAAAGAAGATGGAATGAAAATAGACGAGAATGATGTAGTAACAGTGGATGGATATAGATTTAAAATAGACAGAAAAACGTTAAGTATCGAAAAGGAATTTGGGAAAGATCAAATGTCTGAATTTGAAAATTTAAAAACAAATTATATACAAGATGGATTAGTTTGTTGGTATGATGGAGAATATAATACAAAAAATGGACATAATGAAACAACAACAATATGGGAGGACTTAACTGGAAATAATAATGATGGAATACTAAAAAATATAAATAATACAAAAGATAGTGGATGGACAAGTAATTCATTAATATTAGATGGAATTGATGATTGGGTCCAAATGACAAAAATACCTGCATCAGATAAAGGAATAACGATACAAATCGTCGCTAGATTTATAGATACAAATGATAATAAACAAGAAAATTTGATTTGTAATCAAGAAAGTGGTGGAATTGGAATAATAAAAAAAGAAGGTAAATTAGGTAGTGCGACTTATATTAATAAATATGTGGATTTATTTGAAAATGAAAAAATGAAGATAAACAAAATATATTCATTGTCAACATCGATGAATGCGAAAGAAAAAAAGATATGTTTTTCAAGTAATAAAAATATTCAAGAAACATTATTTTTAGAAACATATTCAGAACCAGAAAAAGATACGATATTTGCTATAGGCACTAATCCAACAGGAAAAAATTCTGAATTATCTTCAACTGAAGCAATGTCTAATATTGAAGTATACTCTGTTAGAATTTATAACAGGAGTTTGACACAAGAAGAAATAGAGAAGAATACAGAACAGGACATTAAAAGATTTAAAATTGAAGAAATTATGGTTACTCCTACAGCTAGCGATTTAGGCTATGTAGATAATGGATTAATGTGTTTATATGATGGAGAATATAATTCGGAATTTGGTAAAAGCAAAAAAACAAATAATTGGTACGATTTATCAAATAATAATAACAATGGAACTTTAACTAATTTTAATTTGAATAATGCAAGTGGATGGACAGGTAATTCATTGTTGTTTGATGGAATAGATGATTGGGTAGCTATGAAATATTTGTATAGTAATAATATAACTGTTGAAATTGCATCTAGAATAGTTAGTGAAAAAGCCGGAAAAAAATTATATATGATTGATAATTACGAGAGTGGAGGTATTGGAATAGAAAGAACTACGGATGGATATATGCTTGGTGCTGTTAATATAAATGGTACTTATTATACATTAAAATCAAATGATTCAAATTCGAATATGAAATATTCTATGACATTAAAATATGATGGTACAAATATTAGTTTTAGGGAAAATGAAAATAAGTATTCACTTCCAATAGTTGGAATTATTAAAGCTCCTGTGAGTTCAACAATATTTGCATTGGGAGTTAACCCTATTGGAAATAATTATACTATTGAAAAAGAGGAAGCTTTTAATAATTTTGAAGTATATTCTGTAAGGATTTATAATAGAGCTTTGTCTGAAGAGGAGATAATTCAAAATTATAATGTTGATAAGAATAGATTTGGAATTTAAGTGTTTTATTTAAAGGTAGGAAAAAGTTAGAATAAAAGGTGTTGAACTAAATTTCAATGTATTATGATATTATAATAACAACATAAAGACTAAAGAAATGAAAATGAAACACAAGAGGGTTTAATATGAATAAAAAAAGAAAAATAATAATATTCTCAATGATATTTGCAATAGGAATAATAATGATATTAAATTATAAATTCAATATCATAGAAAAAATAACAAAAATTGGACTTAAAAATGAAGAAACGATAAAAATATCATATCAAGTTTATGACAATTCAACTGAAAATAAACTAAAAACATTAATTAAAATAAATGATATAGACGGCATAGATTATGTAGAATATCCCAATAACAAAATTATAGGAAATAACAAAAAACAAATGTCATTTGATTATGTAATGGATAAAGATGAAAATTATACATTTAAAGTAAAATCAATAGGTAATGAAAACATTTATGAGTATACAATAAATGCGAATGACGATTTTATCAATGATAATGGAGTTAAAATCGATAAAGTAAAAGAACAGAATGGCTATAAAGTTATAGACATTGATAATATGATCTCAATTGATGGATATAAAACTTACTATAAAATAGGAAAAAACAGTGATTGGATAGAGGGAACAGGAAAAATAGCTTTACATGATTATGATTTAAAATCAAGTAATTTAGTTAATGATGACAATACAGTAACGATTTCTGCTAAAATAGAAAATACAAAAAATAGCCAGGCTGTAACACTAAATAAAAAATTTGAAGTAGATACAAACCAAACAGAGGGGAATATTGAAGCAGAAAGTTTAATATCTGCCGTAGAAAAAGATGATATTAAAACTGGATTATATAATGTAAGCGTTAATGATGAAATATATAATTTAAAAGTGTATTCATTTGATAGCAATTTGAATTTAGATACGAATTCAGCATTTGGTTCAGAACAGGATGTTGCAACTGCAAATAAATATGCAAAGAATATGATAGTATTAAAAGTGAATGGTGATTTAGCTATTGATGATGGAGTAACATTAACATCATATGCGAGTAAAGATGGCTTTGGTGGGACAAAAGGAATGTTTATTTATTGCACAGGAACATTAACCAATAATGGTACAATTTCTATGACAGCAAGAGGAGCAAAGGCAGAAGGACAAAATGTGTATTTGTGGAAAAATGCAGATAATAGTTATGAATATGTTCCTGCAATTGGAGCTAATGGAGGTGTAAGTACCGGTGGATATGAGATGAAATGTGGTGGAATAAATGGATCAAATGGAAAAGACAGAAAAACTGGAGGAGGAGGATCTGGAAGTTGCTATACAGGATTTAATAAAACAGCTTATTCTGGAGCAGGTTCGAAGGGAACATCATATTCAGGAGGAACAGGAGGAGGAACTTGGGCTGTGTACGATTCTGGAAAATCAAATGATGGTGATCCAAATCGGTGGACAAGGTGGAAATTATCCAGGAAGTTCTATTAAAGATTCAAAAACAGGAGTAGGAAATCCAGGAAGTAATAATGGAACAGGGGGGTTGTTAACAATATTCGCTAATAAAATAAAAAATGAAGGTAATATAGTATCTAATGGAGTAGGGTCTGTATATAGAGACGATACAGCAGGTTCATCTGGAGGAGGTTCTATAAATATATTTTATAATGGTAGTTATGAGAATCATGGAACAATTCTTGTTCAAAAAGGAATTACTCCAAAAGGACGTTTACTAACAGGAGGTTCAGGCGGAGATGGATCAATCTCAATAGGCCAACTTATAAATGGAACATATACAAGTACATATACGAACTATTAAATTTAGTACAGAATTTATGTAGGTAAAATATTGCTCAATTATTAAATAAGTTAAAAAAATACTAGACAAAAATATCAAAAAGTTATATAATTAGTACATGTAAAAACTAACAAGTACAAAATAAAGAAAAACAGAGAAAAAGAGAAGTACATTTAAAACTAATTTAAAGAGAATAGAAGTCAAAGGCTGGAAGCTTCTAAAATAAAGATAAATGGAAAGTAACTTTGGAGTTGATAATCCGAAAATAAACTCAAGATTATCCGTAATACTGCGTTAAAGTAAAAGAGATATTATTTAAAATAAAGTAATTGACACAAAATGTTAACAATATAAATTTGAATAATAATTAAGGTGGTACCGTGAGATATAAACTCGCCCTTATGCTAAACAATAGCATATTGGCGAGTTTTTGTGTACAAAAAGAGAGATTTTTAAATCTCAATTCTTCATTGTAAAAAAAGGGATTAAAGACCCGTCCCTCAATCCCTAAAAAATTTCGAATTGTGTCATATAAAATATAAAAAGGAGGTTCAAAATGCTAAAAATTCAAACAAAAAAATCAGGTGCAGAATTAACAAGTGTACAATATAATGGCAAAGAAATGTTATTTCAAGGAGCAAAAGTGTTAGATAGTAATGGCAATTTATATTGGAAAAGACAAGCACCAATACTATTTCCAATAGTAGGTCAACTTAAAAACACTCAAACTCAAATAGAGGATAAAATATACGAAATGTCACAACATGGATTTGCAAGAGATATGGACTTTGAAGAGATATCAAGAACAGAAAATGAGCATCACTATATGTTAAAAGATAGTGAGGAAACATTAAAAAAATATCCATATAAATTTGAATTACATATTATGTATGGAGTAAGTGAAAATACTTTAACAGTGACATATAAAGTAAAAAACATTGATGATAAAACAATATATTTTGGATTAGGTGGACATCCAGCATTTAATTGTGATTATAGTAATGGTGAATACGAAATTGCATTTTCAGAAAATGAAGATAAAATTGAGTTTCTTAAATTGAAAAATGGTTTAATAGATACAGAAAAAGCACAAAATATTTTACAAGATAATAAAATTTATTTAAAAGAAGATACTTTTGATAATGATGCAGTAATTATGAAAAATTTAAAATCAAATAAAGTAGTTTTGCAAAATCATGAAACAAATCAAAAAATATTAGAGTTTGATTTTACAGGATTCCCATATTTAGCGTTATGGTCAAAAAAAGGTGCACCATTTGTCTGCATTGAGCCTTGGCAGAATACAACTGATAGAATAGATAGTACACAAATTTATAAAGATAAAGAAAATATTATTGAATTACCAAAAGATAAAGAATTTAAATGCAAATATTCAATTAAATTCTAAAATTAAAAAAACAAAAAAGTAAAAAAATTTAAAATTAAAAAGGTAAAAGGACTGTCCCTAAATCCCTTAAAAAAGGGAAAAAAAGGAACGTCCCTCAATCCCGGAGGAGGAATTAGAAATGGATAAAAAATTAAATGACAAGTACAACCCACAAGATTTTGAAGAAAAATTATATCAAGAATGGGAAGAAAAAGGATACTTTAAACCAAGTATGGACAAAACAAAAGAAAGTTACTGTATAATGATGCCACCACCAAATGTAACAGGGAAATTACACATGGGACATGCATTGGA
>CAKOWP010000019.1 GCA_934122385.1 uncultured Clostridia bacterium
GTATTTAAGATAAGTGCTATACTTTTTTAAAAAATGTTGGAGTTTTTTTACCCACCCCAACATTTATTATAGAACCATAATTTCAACCAATTTAACAACGTCCCCATTGGTTCACAACATCCCCATTGGTTCTTTTATATAATTTGTTTTTTTATTCCATCAACAACAAATCCGCAAATGATAAATTCAATTCCCCAGATTAAACTTAATTTAAATAGTATAAATCCAATAGTGAAAAGTATTGGTATTGTAAATGAAAAATTATATGTAAGAAGGATTGAAAAAGAAATTATGCAAATAAAAAAACAGAATTTTAAACCATAATTCATAATTAATTTTGTTAATTTATCTAAGTTTTTGAAACTATTAAAAATTTTTTTAAACATAATCATCACCTATATAAATAATAGCATCTATAGATGTGAACATCAATGGAAATTTGTACCAATAAAAGAAAAAAATGTTACAGTTCAGTAGGGAAAATCCTTGAAATACCTGTGAATGATATTTTTCATATTTTTTCAGTTTTCCTACATGATGTTAACAAATTCTAATGTAAATACTCTAACAATATCCGAAGGTAGGACTATTTAGAGTATTTACTTAAGAATTTGTAACACTATTTTGGTCACATTCGAAATATATTCAAAATATTATTCACAGGTATTTCAAGGATTTTCCTTACTGAACTGTAACAATTAAAATAATAAAATAATAAAATGTAATTAAAATAATAAAAAGTATTGAAAAATGGAAGAAAGTATGAGATAATATTCGTGTATTTGAAATGAAAACGAAAGAAGGAATAATAATGGGTGAATTTAATTATGATAAAGAAAAAGAATTAGTAGAACAAGGTGCGAATCTTGAAATATTGAAATTGCCAGCAATAAGGGAAAGAATTGAAAAAGGATATGTTTCTAAGGTAAATAATGATGGGACGATAGACTTTTATAAAATGCATATGAATAAAGAAGAAGACGGAACAATTACATTAGAAAGTTCTTCAAAGGAAGAGGCAAAGGTGCATTATATTTCAGATGATCCAATTGGTGATCCTTATGGATATGTTACAGAAAAAATTACTGCAGAAAAAATTTATATAAATAAGTATGGAATAGAAGAAAAAAAGATTACTAAAGTAAAAGATGATGTGAATGGCGATAGTACAGAAAAAATATGTAGAAAAGATGGATTATTGACTGTTGAGAGAATAGAAGAAAATGGTAAAAAAGAATATTTTGAAATATATGATGTTGGAAATATAGAGATAGATGGTGATATTAAGCCTGAAAATAAGGAAACAAAAAGTAATGAAATAAAAGATGCTATATATAAATTGGAAAAAAATCAGGAAGAATATATAGAAAAATATCCAAACTTAAAGGAATATTATTTAGATCTAAAAGAAAATATGTTGAACTGTATTGACAAAAAAGAAAATAAACTTAACAAACAAAATGATTTATTGGAAGAGAATAATGAAAAATTACAGAAAATGCTAAAAAAATCATTAGATTTTGCAGAAAAAGTTAGATCTAGTGTGATTGGAAAGGTTTTCTTTGGAAAAGCTGCTAATGAAGTATTGGGTGAGAAAAATAAAGATGTAACATTATTGGATGAAGGGGAAGAACGTTAATTAATAAAGTTACAATTAATAAAAAAGGAATTTCTATAAGATATAGAAATTCCTTTTTAAAACAAAAACTATGCATAATTTTCATTTTTTGCCTAAGCATTAGCTGCATTTAATTTTTTTGATAAACTAGATTTTTTTCTAGCTGCTGTGTTTTTAACAATAACACCTTTTGTACAAGCTTGATCAATTTTTTTTGTTGCTTCTGAGAATAATGTTTTTGCTTCTTCCATATTTCCAGCTTCAACAGCTTGTTCAAATTTTTTGATTGCTGTTTTGTAAGCAGATTTTATCATATTATTTCTTAAAGTTTTCTTTTCAATTACTTTAACTCTTTTCTTTGCTGATTTAATATTTGGCATGTGTTTTGCACCTCCTCTTAGTCTATTTTCATTATAACATTGTCTATTTTACCATAGATTTCCGGTTTTGGCAAGAGATTTACAGAAAATTATTTTTTTTCAATATCTTTTTCAACTTTTTTATGTTCTTCTGGTATTACAATATTTTTTGGTTTATCATCACTTGATTTAGGTTTTCCAGAATTAAGATGATCATATACATCTGAAATATCTAAATTTGAACCATCACCATCAACTATTTCAATTTTCTTTTTTTCTTCACTCATACGAATTACCTCCGATTTCTTATAAACAAATATTATCATAAAATATTTAAATTAGCAATAAAAAACGAAAAAATAAATTACAAATATTGACATAAAGCCCAAATAATGTGATAATATAGAGGTGATTTTAAAAGTAATAAAGGAATGCATAAAAAATAATTCAAAATTTTGTATTCTAAATTGTTTTAAAAATATAGATAGGAATGATAAAAATGGAAATAGATAGAATAAAATCTATAATTGAAGCAATACTTTTTGCAGCAGGAAGACAGGTATCAATAAAGGAGTTAATGATTTCTTTAGAAATTCCCAAAGAAGATTTAGAGAATATTATTGTTTCAATGCAAGAAGATTATAAGATACAAAGCAGGGGAATAGAGATTATAAAGGTAGATGACAGTTTTCAACTATGTACAAAGAAAGAATTATACGAATATTTATATCCAATATTAGATAAAAGAGCAAAACCAAATTTATCAAATGCAGCATTAGAAACGCTTGCAATAATTGCGTATAATCCAAGAGTTACAAGAGCTGAAATCGAGTCTATAAGGGGAGTTAGTGCAGATGCATGTATTTATAAATTATTGGAATATGGATTAATACAAGAGGCTGGAAAATCAGATTTACCAGGTAAACCAATGACATATGTAACTTCAAATGAATTTTTGAAAATGTTTGGTTATACTTCTTTAAATGATTTGCCGGAACTTCCAAGATATAAATTAGATGAAAATCAACAAATAGTAATTGACGATTTAGTTGAGAATAGTACTGAAAATATAAAAGAACAAGAGGCTCCAGAGCCCGAAAGGGAAGAAGAAACAAATAAATAAAGAAATAAAAAATGTCCCAAAAGGAACCGATGTCTCAAACAGAACCGTCCCCAAAAGGACAAAAGGACAAAACAGAAAGAAGGATTAAAATGAAATTAAGTAAATTAAACCCAAAGAAAATAAACTTTAACGATGTAGATAAAAACTATTCAGGTCAAGATATATTAATGAAATTAGGAGAGTTATATCAATTTGAAAGTGGAATTTTTGGATATGGAAACATATGGACAAAAATGGAAAGAATAGTTGAAAATATAATTATTGACGAATTGGACAAAGCAGACTGTATTCAAGCAGAATTTCCAAAATTACAACCAAGAAAAATATGGGAGCAATCTGGAAGATGGGATGTTTATACAAAGGAAGCAGATATAATGTTCAATATGAGCAACAATTTGGGTGATTATGGTTTAGCTCCAACAGCAGAAGAATGTGCAACAATATTCGGATCAAACAGATTATTATCATATAAAAATCTACCGGCAACATACTATCAAATTGGAGAAAAATTCAGAAAAGAAATCAGAGCAAGAGGATATTTATTTAGACCTCGTACATTTGTAATGATGGATGCATATTCATTTGACAAAACACAGGAAGATATGCATAAAAATTTTGAAAAAATGCATGACGTATATATGAATATTTTCAAAAGAATTGGTATTAATATTATTCCAGTTGTAAGTGATGGTGGAACAATGGGTGGAAGAGTTTCAGAGGAATTCCAAGCCATTACAAAATTAGGTGAAGATATTATTTTATATAATGAAGAAAAGAATGTTGGAATTAACAAAGAAGTTCTAGATTTTGAAGATAAAGAAACATTTATTGATAGATTACAAGGATTATGCCTAGAAGATATGAAGGAATATAATTCTGTTGAACTAGGAAATAATTTTGAGTTAGGAACAAAATATTCAGAAGCAATGGGATTAACATATCAAGATGAAAACGGTCAAAGCAAACCTTATTATATGGGATGTTATGGAATTGGTTTAGGTAGAATAATTGCAACTACAATTGAAAACAATATAATTATAAAAAATGATAGAGTTAAAGGTTTTGCGATACCAGAAAATATTGCTCCATATAAAGTTCAGATTATATATAGTGATGAAAATAAAGAAAAGGCATTTGAATTATATAATAAACTTCAAGATAATGGTGTTAATGCTATTATTGATGATAGAGAAAATTTGAATATGGGTAATAGAATTAATGATGTTTATGCTTTAGGTACTCCTTATATGCTTGTTATGGGTAAAAAGTTTGAAGATGGAAAATATGAACTAGAGACTTCAAAAACAGGAGAAAAAGAGGTATTTTCAATTGATGAATTAATAAAGAAATTTTAAGAGGGAAAGAGGGACGTTCCTTAAATTCCCTTTTTGGAGGGATTTAGGGACAGTCTTTGAATTCCTTTTTATTTGTTAAAAAATTGGTTATTATGAAGGGGTGTCCCTCAATCCCGAAAAAAAGGGAATTTAAGGAACGTCCCTAAATCCCGCTTTTCTTAAAATTCACAGTTTTTTGGTGTTCTAGGGAATGGAATAACATCACGGATATTTTGCATTCCTGTTAAATACATAATAGCTCTTTCAAAACCTAGACCAAATCCAGAATGAACACAACTACCATATTTTCTTAAATCCAAATACCATTCATAATTTTCGATAGGCATATTCAATTCTTTCATTCTATTTAATAACTTATCATAATTTTCTTCTCTTTGACTACCACCAATAATTTCTCCAATACCAGGAACTAAAAGGTCGGCAGCAGCAACAGTTTTACCATCTGGATTTTGCTTCATATAGAAAGCTTTTATATCTATTGGATAATCTGTAACAAAAACAGGTTTCTTAAATATTTGTTCACACAAATATCTTTCATGTTCTGTTTGTAAATCAATACCCCAACTAACTTTATATTCAAATTTATCATTATGTTTTTCTAATTCTTTAACTGCATCTGTGTAAGAAATTCTAACAAAATCAGAATTGATTACATGATTTAATCTTTCTAATAAACCTTTGTCTATAAAGTTATTGAAAAATTCCATTTCTTCTGGGCAATTATCTAAAACATATTTGAAAATATATTTAATCATATCTTCTGCTAAATCCATATCATCAGCTAAATCTGCAAAACATATTTCTGGTTCAACCATCCAAAATTCAGCAGCATGTTTTACTGTGTTTGAATTTTCAGCTCTAAAAGTAGGTCCAAATGTGTATATATTTCTAAATGCTTCTGCAAATGTTTCACCATTTAATTGACCGCTAACTGTTAAATGAGCTGGTTTACCAAAGAAATCTTTTGAAAAATCGATTTTTCCACCATCTGTTTTAGGTATGTTTGTTAAATCAAAAGAATTAACATTGAACATTTCACCAGCACCTTCAGCGTCACTTCCTGTAATTAAAGGTGTATTTACATATACAAAACCTCTTTCTTGGAAAAATTGGTGTATTGCATATGCTAGACTACTTCTAACTCTAAATACTGCATTAAAAGTATTTGCTCTTGGACGAAGATGTGCAATTGTTCTTAAATATTCAAATGAATGTTTTTTCTTTTGAAGTGGATATGTGCTATCTGATAAACTTTCTATTTCTACGTTTGTGGCTTGAATTTCAAAAGGTTGTTTAGCATTTTCTGTTTTTACAAGTGTTCCATTAACTTTAATTGAAGAACTTATTGTAAGTTTACAAATTTCATTAAAGTTTGATAATTTATCTGTAAAGACGATTTGTACATTTTTGAAAAATGTTCCGTCATTTATTTCTATAAATCCAAATGTTTTTGAATCTCTTACTGTTCTAACCCATCCTTCTAAAGTTACTTCTTTGTTAATGTAATTTTCTGTATTTTTGTATAATTCTTTTATAACTAATTTTTCCATTTTGTACCTCCATTTTTATTATGCTAGAATTATACATCATTATACATCAAAATTCAAGCTGTTTTTAGGTGATGGAGAAAAATAAGTACTTATAATTTAGTAATTGTACATATTTGGTCTATATGGATATTCTGCGATAGATACAAATTTGATAGAGTAAATGTCACAATAAAGCAAATTTCCACTTTCAATTGACCTTAATAAAATGTAACTAACACCAACATCTTCAAGAATTCCAGTTCTATCTGTTAGATTATTAGTACCAATTAAAAATTCAACTCTTACTAATTTTCCAATATGTTCTCTTAAAAAAGCAGGAGTATATATGTTATTTGTTAGAATTTCAGGAGACTGGTTATTTGTAACTACATTTCTTTTTTCATTTTGGTTTTCATTCATAAAAAATCATCCTTTCAAAATAAATTTTAAATACAAAAGTGTAGATATTATTAGTGTTTTTTATGTTTTAGCAATATTATTAATATCATATCTTGTTTTTGCTAAGTGTTTGAATAAGAAGCGGTAGGTCTATAAAAACAATGATTTGTAATTCTAGTATGGAAAGTACCAGAACCATTTCGTGGGAAAGTTGTATCACAAGTAGGCTTAAAAGGATTTAGATACCACAAACATTCACCAGCTTCTATAAGTCTATTACCAGAAAGTGCCCAGTCAGCAATGTAAAAATGTTCTTCAGTAGGATTCATATTATAAATATTTTGAGGATTATATTGATTTCTTATAGTCTCTCTTGCACAGTCAAATTGACCATCTTGAAATAAAATGTTTCGTATGTTTCCATTTTGAGAGACTCTTGAATATTCTCCAACTGGAACATTAACTCTGTTCATTATTACAGATGCAACTGCTTTCATTCCAATATCTCCTTCTCCACCTGCTTCACATTGTATCATTCTTGCTAATAGTTCTCTTTCTGAATATGCCACATTAATCACCTCTTATTATTGTATTATTGTTTTAAATTTGTGTTACTGGGAAGAATAAAAATGTTACAGTTCAGTAAAATACAGGTAGTAATTGTTATAAATATTAATATATCAACATTTAAAGCAAATTTATAAAATTTCTTACTGAACTATAATATAAAAATAAAATAAATATAAAAATCAAACCAAAACTGTTGAACTATATCTGAAAGTGTGCTAATATAAAATTACAGGCACAACCTGTAGTAAATATGGAAAACAAAGGAGAAATTTAGATGAATAAATTGAAAAGTACCAAAGCAATCACGCTTATAGCGTTGGTTATAACAATTATAATTTTGCTAATTTTAGCAGGAATATCAATATCAGCTTTGACTCAAACAGGATTGTTTGGTAAGGCTAAAAAAGCAAAGGTTGAAGCAGAGAGAACAAGAGCACTAGAAGAATTAAGACTGTTAGTAATGGAAGTACAAACAGATAAGAAAGGAAATGCTACATTAAGGGATGTAATAGAGAAACTAAAAAATGATGTGGATAATGAATATGAAGTTAGTGAAAAAATAGCAACATTGATAGGAGAGATTCCAGATATAAATGATGATACAACAGAAATTTATGTTGAATATAAAGGGTATAAATTTAAGATTGATGGTAATATGAATGTTGAATTTGTAAAAAATGGTGAAAAAAAGAAATATTGTAAAATAAAATATCAAATTGGCGAAGGAGTAAGTATAGATAATGTAGTAACAAAAGTGGAATGTAATACATCTTATAGGACTACATTGACTGTAAAGACTGGATATGCAATAAAAAGTATAGTAGTAAAAATGGGTGAAAATGAAATAAATGTGGATAAGGAACAGGGAGTAATTAATATAGATAATGTGGATTCTGATGTTGAAATAATCATAGATACTTCTAAACTGGATTTTGAAGATATTATTAATAAAAATATTGATTTCACAGGTGATAATTGTGAAAAAGGTTCAATAAAAGTGGGTGAAAATCTGTATATAAAAATAAAGTCAAAAAATGGGAATATACAAAGTATTGAACCAAGTATTCCATTTAAAGTTAGTGAAAATGGAAATTATAAATTTAAAATAAATGTAGAATATGATGGTAAAATTATAGAATTGGAAAGAAATGTTCTTGTTAATCAATTTATGACACAACAAACATTAGGATTTGTTAAATATAATGCAGGAAATTGGGAAAAAAATCAGATAGATGAATTAGATAGTTTATATAATATAAATGAAGAACATATAGCGAGTGATAGTAAAAACTTTACATTTGGAGGATTTTCGTATAATAAGAATAATGATAATTCTAATATTGTTATAAGTAGGAATGATAGTGTTAGCCCTGAGAAAGGTAAGGGTAATCCAAATGAAAATGGTTGGAAAATTCTCTCAAGCTATGAAGAAAATGGAAGAATTTATGTTACAAAATTGATTCATGCTGGTGCTCCAGAAAATTTTACATGTATGTATGGAACAAATAATGCTGCAATTGCGGAGTATATTTTATCTGGAGGAAACAGGAACAAAAAATTTAATGACTATAAAGTAAGAGACTGGAATATGTATATGGATCAAAATCAGAAAGATTTAATAGAGAGTATTCATATTATGAGGTATGATGAGGCTAAAAGCTTATCAAGTAATGAGAAAAGAAAGATTGGAAGTACATATTTTTTGCTAACAAATGGTGAAACAAAGACTTTTCAAACTGTATTGGAGGATGGAAGCTTTGATTATTTTAAAAGTAATCATTGTTTTGGAATAAGACCAGTAATTGTCATGAAAGATGGTGTGTATATTGAAAAAGGAGAAGGAACTATAGAAGAACCATTTGTATTATTAAGTGAATAGTTTATTATATTATATAAATTCATGTTTCGTTTTTTTCCATATACTTTATATTAAATATATATATGAAAATAGGAGTTATTAGACTTCTATTTTTTTGTTCAATATTTTTATTAGTTATACTTTAAACATTATTTTTATGGATTGGAACTGTTATATATTAAAAATTTAAAATAGTAAATAAATAGTATTGCTAAAAAAATAAAAAAAATATATAATGAGGAAAAAGAGGGAATAATATGGGGAAAAAAATAGAAACAGGTTTAATAATTGTAAAAGAAGATATATTTTCAAAAATAAGAAAAAATTTATTTGCAATAATTTTTAAAAAAGAAAATGAATTATTAAATAAAATATATGAAATAGAAAAGCCCCAAAATGTAGTACATGGTAAAGTAATTATTCCCAAAGAAATGTCAATAAATAAAATTGTTTCTAAAAAAATTAATTAAAAGGAAAGGGTGTAGAAAATGATAGTAGCAGTTGATGGACCAGCAGGAAGCGGTAAAGGAACAGTAACAAAAAGAATAGAAAAAGAATTGGGATTTTTAAACTTAGACACAGGAGCAACATATAGATGTGTAGCTTTGCAGGTTTTAAGAGAAAATGTTAGTTTAAAAGATGAAGAAGAAATAATAAAAATAGCAAATGATATAGATATCAAAATCAATAATATAGGGGATAAAGACATTATTTTATTAAATGGAGAAGATGTTAGTAAAGAAATAAGAACAAAAGAGGTAACATCAATAGTTTCTCAAGTTTCTTCAATAATTCCGGTAAGAGAAAAGATGGTAGAAGTGCAAAGAAAACTTGCAAATGGAAAAAATGTTATTGTAGAAGGTAGAGATATTGGTACTGTCGTATTTCCAAATGCAGATATAAAAATTTATTTAGATGCAGGTGAAGAAATAAGAGCCCAAAGAAGATATGAAGAAAATGAACAAAATGGAATAGATACAACATATGAAGAGGTTTTAGAAAATGTTAAAATGAGAGACTACAATGATATGCACAAAAAAGTTGGTGCTTTGAAAAAAGCAGATGATGCAATTGTTGTAGATTCAACAAATCTTACAATTGACCAAGTTGTTGAAAAAATAAAAGATATTATAAAAGGACACAAATAAAAGAAGGAGTTTAAAATGCAAAAACAAATTATAATGGCTTCTGGAAACAAAGGAAAAATCAAAGAAGCGCAAGAAATATTAAAAGATTATGAAATAATACCAATGAATGAAATTGGTATTGATATAGATGTAGAGGAAGATCAAGATACATTTGAAGGAAATGCAAGAAAAAAAGCAGAAACAATAGCAAAAACATTGAATGGAAAAATGTGTTTAGCAGACGATTCAGGAATCCAAATTGAATTTTTAGATGGATTTCCAGGTGTATTTACCAAAAGATGGCATAAAGGAACAGATAGAGAAAGAAATGAGGCTTTAATAGAGAAACTAAATGGTGTACCACATGAAAAAAGAAAGATAAAATTTGTTACAGCAATGGTATTATCAGATGGTGAAAAAACTATTATAGCAGTAGGAGAGATTCAAGGTTATGTTGCAGAATCTCCAAGGGGAGAAAATGGATTTGGATTTGACGAGATTTTTGAATTAGAGGATGGAAGAACATTGGCTGAAATTTCATCAGAAGAAAAAAATCAAATTAGTGCAAGAAAGAAAGCATTGGAAAATTTAAAAGAAAAATTAAAGAACTAATAATATAATTTCATAAAGAAAAAGAAGATGATACTAAATTCACTTTTTACGTAAACAATTCATAAAATATAGCAAAAACGTAAAAAGGAGGAAGAAAAATGTCAAGTTACATAATAGAAGGGCGGAAAAAAACTAGAAGGCACAGTAAAAATATCAGGCTCAAAAAATTCAGCATTACCAATAATAGCAGCAACAATATTAAATGCTGGAAAAACCACGTTATATAATGTACCAAACATACAAGACACGCAGATGATGTATAAAATACTAGAAACACTAGGAGCAAAAATAGAAAAGAAAAATGGAAAAATAAAAATAGATACATCAAAAATAGAAAAATATGAAATACCACCAGAATTAATGCACAAGATGCGTTCATCAGTAATACTAGCGGGAGCATTGTTAGGACGATACAAAAAAGCAATATTTTCATATCCAGGAGGGTGTGATATTGGCTCAAGGCCAATAGATTTACATTTAAAAAGCTTTGAAAAATTAGGAATACAAGTAAATCAAAACCATGGAAATATAGAATGCAATGCTGAGAAAATTCATGGAGAAAAAATTGACTTAGATTTTCCAAGTGTAGGGGCGACAGAAAATGCGATACTTGCAAGTGTATTAGCAAGTGGAACAACAATTATAACAAATGCAGCAAGAGAACCAGAAATAATAGATTTGCAGAATTTTTTAAATAAAATGGGTGCAAGAGTTGTAGGTGCAGGAACGGATGAAATACAAATTGATGGTGTAAAAAAATTAAAAGATATTAGTTATAATATAATGCCAGACAGAATAGAAACAGGTTCATTTTTATGTTTTGCAGCTGCAACAAAAGGAAATATAATATTAGAGAATGTAAATGCAACACATATTACTCCAATAATAAATAAATTAGAAGAAGCGGATTGCAAAATTGAAGTAAATAAAAATAAAATAAAAATTGTAGCACCTAAAAAATTGAAGGCAATAGATATAAAAACAATGCCATATCCAGGATTTCCAACAGATATGCAATCAGTGTTTGCTTCAATGCTTACAACTGCAAAAGGAACATCTATAATAGTAGAAAATATATTTGAAAATAGATACAAATATACACAAGAACTTAATAAAATGGGTGCAAAAATTACTGTTGAGGGAAAAAGTGCAGTAATACGAGGAACAAGAAAATTGTATGGAACTGATGTTAAAGCAACAGATTTAAGAGGTGGTGCAGCGCTTGTATTAGCAGGTTTAATTGCTAAAGGAAAAACACAAATTGATAATATTGAATATATTTTAAGAGGGTATGAAAAATTGGATTGTAAATTGCAAAATTTGGGGGCTGATATAAGTATAAAATAAATGCTACTAGAGATACATTTTGTGATTTTTTTGTAAAAACTATAGAAATATAGTTTTTTTTTTGATACAATACATACTAGAAATTTTTGGAGGTGAAAATTTTGACAAAACAACAAAAAGAAAAACTTGATAATTTATATAAATTTTCTGAAGAAAACTACGTAGAACCAAATCAAGAAGAAAAAATCAGAAAGAAAAAATCAAAAGAAAGAGAAAAAAGAATAAAGAAAAGAAACACATCACAAAGAGACCAATTTGACCTAGATACAGAAACAGTAATAGGAATGACAAATAGAAACAAACAAAGGAAAAACAAAGTAAATCCAAGTAAATTAACAAAAAAACAAGCACATGTATTAAGAAAAAGAAAAAAGATGAAAAAAATTATCAAATTTTTAACACTATTATTTATAATAATAGGAGGAGTTGTTTTTTCTTTAGTTTCACCAATTTTTAATATAAACGAAATACAGGTAAAAAATAATAATCTTATAAGCCCTGAAACAATAATAAGTTTATCAAATTTAAGTGAGGGACAAAACATATTTAGATTTAACAAAGGAAAAACAGAAAAAGAGATAAAAACAAATGCTTATATAGAAAGTGTAAATGTAAAAAGAAAAATACCAAATAAAATTGAGATAACAGTTGAAGAAAGAGAAAGAAACTATAATGTTGAATTTTTGAATGGATATGCTTATATAAATAATCAAGGATATATATTAGAAATATCAGAGCAAAAATTGGATTTACCAGTTATCCAAGGAATTTCAACAGAACAAGAACAAATTGTGGAAGGAAACAGATTAAATGTTGAAGATTTGGAAAAATTAGAGACTGTAATTCAAATAATGAATATTTGTAAAAGCTATGACTTGGATAAAAAAGTTTCAACTATAGATATATCAAACAAAAATAATTATACAATATATATGGAACAAGAAAAGAAAACAATTTATTTAGGTGACGAAAGTAATCTAAATAATAAAATGTTATATGTTCCAACAATTTTAAATGAAAATAAAGACAAAGAAGGAACTATATATTTAAATGGTGATTTAAATGGTAACTTTAAACCTAGATTTAGAGAAAAGGTATAGTTTTTATAAAGGAGCGATATAGATGACCAATAAAAAGGCAATTGGATTAGTGTTGGGAGCAATGTGCTTTGCTCTAACAGCAGGAATATGCGTACAAATAAAAACTGTTAATAACACTAGTTCAAAAGTAAGTCAAAATTATGAAGAAAATAATTTAAGAGCTGAAGTTTTAAAATATAAAGAAAAATATGATAATCTTTTAAAAGAAACTGAAAAAATAGATGCACAATTGCAAGAACAAATTGATGGTGCAACAAAAAATAACTCTGAATTAGAAGATGCAAAAAATCAAATAAATGAAGGAAATAAAATGATAGGACTAACAGAAGTAACTGGACCGGGAATTATCTTAACAATTGCAGATAGTGATGTGGATTCTAATTCTGTTTTAGATCCAAATAATTTCTTGATACATGATATTGATTTATTAAAGGTTGTAAATGAATTAAAAAATGCTGGAGCAGAAGCAATATCAATTAATGGTCAAAGAATTATTTTAACAACACCAATAATATGTGGAGGAAATATCATAAATATTAATGGTGAAAAAATTGGTTCACCATTTGAAATAAAAGCTATTGGTTCACCAGAAGCTTTAGCAAATTTATCTAGACCAGGCGGATATTTAAGTAGGCTTGAAGATAGAGGAATAAAAGTAAGTGCTCCTAAAAAATCAAATTCTATAACAATACCTAAATATTCAGGAGTATTAAACTTTAAATATATAACTAATAAAGAGTAAAATTTTGAAAAAAATTTTGGATGGCGATGAGCGAAACGAAGTGAAGCGAAAGGAATGAGATTTTAGATGAAAAAAGGCAAAATAACGGTCTGTATCACAATTGCCATAGCATGTTTTGTATTAGCAATAGTAATGTCTATGCAATTTAAAGTTGTAAAAGAAACAGATATCACATCTATAGAAACAATGAGAGAAGAAGAATTAAGAACAGAGCTAGCAAACTGGAAAAAGATGTATAAGGAAGCCCAAGAACAATATGACGAAAAATCTACAAAATTAGCTGAATATAAAGAAAAGGAACAGTCTGAAGAAGAATCTTCAAAATTAGTAGAAAAAGAATTAGAGCAAACTAATATGTACTTAGGGAAAACTGATGTTGAAGGACAAGGAATAACAATAAAAATTCAAGATGTTAATAATCAAGATGAAAATACGAGTGAAGAAGATGCAACAAAACCAATTTCTGCGGAAGATTTATTAGTTGTTGTAGATTATTTAAAATTAGCAGGAGCAGAAGCAATATCAATAAATGGTGAAAGAGTAACAAATATGACAGACATTGTTGACGTAGGTTCAAATTCATTGATTTTTGTTAATCAACAAAGAATATTAGCTCCATATATAATTAAAGCAATAGGAGATCCAACAAAACTTGAAAGTACATTACTTGGAAATGGTGGATATGTGGAAGAATTAAGAAATTATGGATTTACTGTAGATATAGATAAGGGAAAAGTCTCTATACCTAAATATAGTAAAGAAATAGGACATAAATATATTCAATAAAATTTGTAAAAAGGAAATGGTGAATTATGATTTTTTTAATTATGATAATAGCATGTATATTAGGAGTAGCCGTTGGTTTAAATGTGCCAATGATTTCATATACATATTCTAGTTATTTAGCAATTGCAATTATTGCAGCATTAGATTCAGTTTTTGGAGGAGTTGCATCTGTAATAAATAAAAAATTTGATATGAAAATATTTATATCAGGATTTTTTGGAAATGCAATATTAGCAATATTATTAACAATGTTAGGCGAAAAATTAAATATTGATATTTATTTAGCAGCAATAGTTGTATTCGTAGGAAGAATGTTTAATAATTTAGGAATAATAAGAAGATATTATGTCGAAAAATGGACTGAAAAAATTAGAAATAAATCAAAAAAAGAAGAAGAAGAAAATAAAAATACTGAAAAATAAATACTTATAAAGAACATTACAAAAATGTTACAAAAATATTACAAAAATATAACAAATTCTATTGACAATTGAAAAAAAATGTAATATAAATACATCAAGAAATTTAGTACTAAAAAATGGGGGAATTAACTTGGCAATAGGTGATATTATAGTTGGTGTAGACATAGGAACAACAAAAGTAGCTACAGTTGTTGGTGAAGTTAATAATTTTGAACAAATAGAAACAATATGCAATACATCATATAAATGTAGTGGATTAAAAAAAGGAAAGATAATAAACGAAGAAGAAATTGCTCTAAGTCTATCAAAAACAATAAGCGATGCAGAAGATGAAACAAATTTAAAAATAAATTCAGCATATGTAACAATTCCAGGTAAATACGTTACTATAGTCCAAAATAGTATAACTAAAGATGTAAAAGATAAATATTCTGGAATTTCAATAAGAGATGTACAAAATGCAATAATGCAGGTAAAAGACATTGACATACCAGAAGGAAAAACACTAATTGATATAGTTCCAGATAAAATAATATTGGACAATGGTACAGTAGTTAGTGATCCTGTTGGCAAATTAAGTTCAAGCTTTACAATTAGTGCACAAATTATTTTAGCAGATAAAGATTATGTGAGACAATTAAATAGTATATTTAAAAAAGTTGGTTTGGAAATTGATGGAATAGTACCAACAACTTTGGCTGAAAGAAATTTAATATTAGATAAAAACGAAATGCACGATAATATTGCAATAATTGATGTGGGTGCAGAAAACACAGATATAGGTGTGTTTGAAGGAACTACATATATTTATACAAATTCAATACCATTAGGTGGAGAAAATATAACTAATGATATTGCAATGGTATTAAATATTGAAAAAGAAGAAGCAGATAAATTAAAAAGACAATATGGACTTGCTCTAAAATCATTTATTGATAATGATAATGATATTATATTAAATACTTGTAGAGATAATAGCAAGAATAAAATAATAAAAAGTTCAGAATTGATAGAAATAATTGAAGCAAGAATAGAAGAAATGTTTTTAATAATAAACAAAGACTTAACAAATCAAGGAATAAAATCAAGAATAAATAATGTTGTATTAACAGGACAAGGAATAGTAAATATTAGTAAAAGTGATGTTGCTGGAAAAATAAATTTAAATATACCTGTAAAAATATCAACAGGAAGATTAATAGGGACAACAAGACCAGCATATAGAACAGCATATGCTTTGGTTAGATATATTGCTTCAAGACCTTTTACAAAAACAGTATCAAGTAGTATTGATACTAAATCAAACGAAAATATATTTAAGAACATATTAGAAAGAATAAAGGAATTTTTCTACAGTTAATATTTAAAGTAGTTATTAATTTTAAAAAATAAATATAAACAAAGTTTTAAGGGAGGAAAAAACAAAATGATGGAATATGATGATAACAATATAACAATGATGGATGGGACAGCAACAATAAAAGTAATAGGTGTTGGAGGAGCAGGAAACAACGCTGTAAATAGAATGATAGATGCAGGAATTAAAGGTGTAGATTTTATAGCTGTAAACACAGATAGACAAGCACTTCAACAATCAAAAGCTAATACAAAAATTCAAATAGGAGAAAAAATAACAAGAGGTTTAGGGGCTGGAGCTAACCCTGATATCGGTGCACAATCAGCAGAAGAAAGCAAATCAGAAGTAGCTGAAATATTAAGAGGAGCAGATATGGTATTTGTTACTGCCGGAATGGGTGGTGGAACAGGTACAGGTGCTGCACCAATAGTTGCTTCAACAGCAAAAGAAATGGGAATATTAACAATAGGTGTTGTTACAAAACCATTTACATTTGAAGGAAAGAAAAGACTTTCACAAGCAGAAAGAGGAATTGAAAGCTTAAAAGGTAAAGTTGATACATTAGTAGTAATACCAAATGATAAATTATTACAAATTATAGATAGAAAAACATCAATAATTGAAGCATTCAAAATGGCTGATGATGTATTAAGACAAGGTGTACAAGGTATATCTGACTTAATAGCAGTACCAGGACTTGTAAACTTAGACTTTGCTGATGTTAAAACAATAATGTTAAATCAAGGTATGGCACATATGGGTGTTGGTAGAGCATCTGGAGAAAACAGAGCAGAAGATGCTGCTAAAGAAGCTATCCAAAGTCCATTACTAGAAACATCAATTGAAGGAGCAAAAGGAGTAATTATCAATATTACAGGTGGAGAAGATTTAGGATTACACGAAGTAAATACAGCTGCAGAATTAGTTCAACGCAGTGTAGACCCAGAAGCAAATATTATATTTGGTACAGTTACAGATCCAAGTATGCAAGATGAAATTCAAATCACAGTTATTGCAACAGGATTTGAAAAACCAGAAAACAATATTTCTAGTATAGGAGTTGACAATATAGTATCAAAAACTTGGGAGAAAAAAATCAACTCAATACCATCTAGTTCAGATGTAACTTCTTCACAAAATGATTTGGATATTCCACCATTTTTAAGAAAAAATAGAAACAAAAATTTATAATGTCGCTTTGGGGACGGTTCTGTTTGAGACATCGGTTCCAAATGAGACATTAATATAAATATTAAAAATATTAGAAAGAAATAATCGAAAATACTCGATTATTTCTTTTTTTCTACAATAAGAAAAGACAGACTTCGTAAAACTGATGTAGTAAAATACAAAAAGTGGGTGAGCAAAATGACAATTTATATAGATATTATAATTGTAGAAAACCTAATAATGAATTATATAATTTTATACGCAACAGGAATTATATCAAAAAGTAAGATATCACATATACATATGTTTCTTGCAAGCTTAATAGGAGCCATATATGCTGTAGCAGAGTATATAATAAAATTAAATATATATTCAAATTTTGTTGTAAAGATAATATTATCAGTAATAATCATATTTGTGGCATTTCAGCCCAAGAATGTAAAAAATATGTGTAGACAATTGGTACTATTTTATGTAACAACATTTACATTTGGAGGTGTAGCAACATATTTGATATATGTACTAAAGCCTCAAAATATAATAATAAAAAATGGAATGTATGTTGGAACATATGTCTTAAAGACTGTATTTATAGGAGC
Organism: uncultured Clostridia bacterium; assembly: GCA_934122385.1. GTDB lineage: Bacteria > Bacillota > Clostridia > TANB77 > CAG-508 > CAG-269. The sequence continues at coordinate 18,074 of CAKOWP010000019.1, forward strand.
GATAGTTGGAACAATTATATTAACAATTGCTTTTAAAATGGTAAAAAGTAAATTAAGCAAAAAAGATATGATTTGTAAAATAAAAATAAAATTTAATGGGAAAGAAGAAATACTTGATGCGATGGTTGATACAGGAAATATGCTAAAAGAACCTATAACAGGTACACCTGTTGTTGTAGTTGAAAGAACATCATTATATGATTTATTGCCAAAAGAAATTTTGAATAATACGGAATCAATTTTAGGAGGTGATTTTGAAAAGATACCAGAAGATATAAAAAAAGAATATATTCCAAAATTAAAAATAATACCTTTTGCTTCTTTGGGAAAACAAAATGGAATGTTAGTTGGAATAAAACCAGAAAAAATAGAAGTTATAAATGAACAAATAGAAGAAAATAAAAATGCAATAATAGGAATATATAATAAATCTCTTACAAAGAGAGGGGAATATAAAGCTTTAATTGGAATAGATTTATATTAGAAAAGAAGGTATAAGAATGAAATAATTGAGTACAAAATTTTAAATCAGTTTTAAATCTTTGGAAAGGAATGAAATTTATTATGAATATTATTGAATTAGTAAAAAAGGGATTTGATAACTTAAACACAATATGTGCAAAATATATAAATGACGATAATGAAATAGAATATTTGCCGATATTTTATATAGCTGGAAGTCAAACACTTCCGCCACCATTAGAACCAGCGGAAGAAGAAAAATTGATAAAGAAATTATCAGAAGAAAATAATTTAGAGACAAGACAAATATTAGTAGAAAGAAATTTGAGACTTGTTGTATATATAGCAAAAAAATTTGAAAATACAGGCATAGGCATAGAAGATTTAATTTCAATAGGAACAATTGGATTAATGAAAGGAGTAAATACATTTAATTCCGATAAAAATATCAAACTTGCAACATATGCATCAAGATGTATTGAAAATGAAATCTTGATGTTCTTAAGAAAAAATAATAAAATTAAAGGAGAAATTTCAATTGATGAGCCATTAAATAAAGACTGTGATGGAAATGAATTGCTATTATCAGATATTTTAGGAACTGATCCAGATATTACATATAGAAATTTGGAAGATGAGGTAGATAAAAAATTACTAAAAGCTTCAATTCTAAAATTGAATGATAGGGAAAAAGACATAATGGAAATGCGATTTGGATTTAAAACAGGTAAAGAAAAAACACAAAAAGAAGTTGCAGATGAACTACGGAATATCTCAAAGCTACATATCTAGATTAGAAAAAAAGATAATTAATAAAATGAAAAAAGATATAATGAGTAAAACTGGATAGGAATTTTAAGTGCTAGACTATTACTTCAAAAAATATCAGTATTAAATAAACCTTTTTTGGAAATACTTAGGATAAGTAAATTCAAAGGAGGTTTTTTATTTGTTCAACAAAGTAGAAATATGTGGTGTAAATACAAGCAAATTGCCACTATTATCAAATGAAGAAAAAAAAGAACTACTGATAAAAATAAAAAATGGAGACGAAGAAGCAAGAACAAAGTTTATTCAAGGAAATTTAAGATTAGTTTTGAGTGTTATACAAAGATTTTATGGTAGAGGAGAAAAAGCAGATGATTTGTTTCAAGTTGGGTGTATAGGTTTGATAAAAGCAATTGATAATTTTGACATAAATCAAGATGTACAATTCAGCACATATCGGAGTTCCTATGATCTGTGGAGAATTAAAAAGATACTTAAGAGACAATAACAGCATAAGAGTAAGTAGGTCAGTTAGAGATTTAGCATATAAGGCGATGCAATTTAAAGAGAAATATGTAAGAGAAAAAGGGAAAGAACCTACTATAGATATTATAGCTAAAGAATTGGAAGTTACAAGGGAAGAAGTGGCATATAGTTTTGATGCTATACAAGATCCTATTTCACTACAAGAACCTGTATATAATGATGGTGCGGAAAATATTTATATAATGGATCAAGTTAAAGATACTAAAAATACTGATGAAATGTGGACTGAAAATATGACAATAAAACAAATAATGAAGAAATTAAATGATAAAGAAAAAATGATTATAAATAAAAGGTTTTTTGATGGTAAAACTCAAATGGAAGTTGCTCAAGAAATTGGAATATCTCAGGCTCAAGTTTCTAGACTTGAAAAAAATGCAATTGAGCATATTAAGAGGTTGTATAAATAAAAAAATAATAGAACAAATTTGATTAAAATTTTGATTTTTTTTCAGATTTGTTTTTTGATTGCAATATTTTATAAGAAGCGGAATATAATATTGTAATGTTTTTTGATAGGGGATGATATTAAAAATGCAGGATAAAGGACTTGATTTTAAACATAAAGAGGTAGTTAATATTACAGATGGAAAGAGATTGGGATATGTTCAAGATGTGTGCGCTGATTTGGAGACAGGTGTAATTACATCAATTATTGTTCCAGGGAGTAATAAAATTATGAGTATGTTTTCTTCTAATAATGATATTGTTATTCCATGGAAAAATATAAAATGTATAGGTGATGATTTGATTTTGGTGGAGATTTAGTTACAGTTCAGTAGGAAAAATCCCTGAAACACTTGTGAATGATATTTTTTATATTTTCTCAGGTTCCCTACATGATGTTAACAAATTCTAATGTAAATACTCTAACAATACCCGAAGACAGGACCCTTTAGAGCATTTACTTAAGAATTTGTAACACAATTTTGGTCACATTCGAAATATATTCAAAATATCATTCACAAGTGTTTCAAGGATTTTTTTACTGAACTGTAACGAGATTTAAAAAAATTTGACCCAGTTCAAAAAATTAAAGCAACAAAATTAACATAAAAATATAGACACATATAAAAATCAAATATATAATA
>CAKOWP010000020.1 GCA_934122385.1 uncultured Clostridia bacterium
GCCCGGACTTTCCTCTCGTAGTTCCTTTCGGAAGTTACCAGCGACTATTCAATTTACTCTTTGAAAATTATATCACATATTTTCTAATTCTTCCAGTAAATTTTTATATTTTATCAAAAAAATATCTTTTTCCTTTAACTCAATTGCTCCCTGTAACTCTTTTAACATAATATATGCCTTATTTATATTATATTTATTTTTTTGTATTTCGGAACTTTCAGCCAATTTTGAAAACTCCTGTAATGCATCATTTGCATAATCAGAAATATTTTCCCAATCCTCTTCATCTAGAATACTATACGCCATAAAAATATCATTCTTTGTTTTGATAACTACCTTTTCCTTTTCGTCGTCTGTACATTCTTCAACAAACTTTGGCAAATAACCATATAAACTAGACAATTCTTTTAATGTATCTTTTTTATTTTCATCATTTATTGCTTTTGTTAATTTATCAAACTCTCTATTAAAATTTGATATTTCTTCTTTGTTTATATTTGTTTTATATAGATCTAAAATCACAGGATATAATGATGTGTACATTTTTTCGGTTTCGTTCTTTATTTGTTTCCAATTTACTTCAGTGTCTCTTGTTAGTATTCCTTTTTCTTCTATATTATATTTTTTTTTATTTTCTTGCACATTTTCATTGCTCTTTTCTGACGAACCTGAAGAGCCATTTTTTTTTGAATCTCCGCTTTTCTGAGAACTATCATCCTTTTTTGAGTTTCCATCTTCTGCAGGACTATCTTCTGACTTTTTCCCAGTTGTGTCTTCTTTATTTGTTTCTGTTGTATTCTCTTCTTCTTTTGGTTCTGTAACTGAAATTGTATAATTTTCAAATTTGATATTATTTATTTCATTAAATAAATCAGTAAATTTGTTATCAAAATACTTTATTGAGCTTAATGATTTTTCTTGTATTTTCTCTTGTGACTCGTCTTTCCCTGATACCTTATACACTAAAAAAATTGATAATAAAATTAATAATATTATGAATATAAATGCAATTCTTGCGTATTTCTTCAAATTCAAACCTCCTATTATGTTTTATTTTAGAAAACAATTTTTAAATATTTAAAATTTATTTATACTAAATTATAATTTTTATTGATTTAAATGTTATTTTTATTATTTGCTTTTTTTTATAAAGTATTCCAAATTATGTTTCTTTTTGTTTTATTGCACATTTTCATTGTTCTTTTCTGAATACCTAAAGTATTCCAAATGAACTTTAAATGTATATTTTTTTTGATAAATAATATACTAAATTAATAGAGTATATTTTTTTCTATTTATTGTTCAAATTGGCTAATGCAAAGTTTAAAATACATAAAAGGAGTTATTGGATTTATGGTTTCGGTTAATTTATATAGTGAAAAATCTGAAGAGATAGAAAATTTTTTGAGTTTATTTTATAATTCTACTTTTAATATGAATAATGTTTTGAATTGGGAACACAAATATGAGAATCCAATTGAAATGGCAGAAATTATTGGTGCATTTGTTGATAATATTGAAAGATTTGAAATCATGATGTGGATATCTTTGGATAAAGGTGTTTATATCCATGTTACTGAAGATAATGCTAATAGTTTAATTAAGTATCTTTATGAAAGATATCCATATTAATCTTATTCACTAATATATGTCATTGAAAGTCTTATTTCTTTTCCTTGATTTACTGTAAGCCCTGACCAATAATTATACATTTTTCCATCTTTATCTATTAATATATTTATTTTTTGAGCATTTTCATCTGTTACTACAAAATACATTTCACTTACTGGTCTAGGTAAGTTTTCCAAATATAAATATTTTCCATTATTACTTGTACTTGATAATGTTATTGTTCCTGTTATTGTAGCAACATTACCATATTGTGCCAGCGTTAATTTTGATTTTTCTGCATCAACATTTTCTTCATTAAATTTAAAATTTTTTTTATATTCCAAAGAAATCTCTTGAGAATTTCTTGAACCTTGTTTAACAATTTCATCTATTTTATTTTCATAATCACCTAATATTACATTTTCTTCTTTCTGTGCATTTTCACTTTTTTGTTTTGCTTGATTTGCCTTATCAAATAATCCTACATGTTTTAAAGTGGCAATTGAAATCCCTGCTAATATCAATAAAATAATAATTGTTATTATTAATGCAATAAGTGTTATACCTTTTTTATTTTCTAAAAATTTTTTCATTAGTTTTCCCCTTTTCTTTTATAATGTTTATTTAAATTTTATCAATATAATAAAATAATTTATCTATTATTGTTATGATTATACATAATTATTTATGTATAATCAAGAATTTTTACTTCATTTATAAAATTGTAATATTCTTGTAATACTAATGTAATATAATTAAAAATAGATGACGTAAAAACTTTCAAAGTTTTTACGTCATCTATTACATTTACTCTTCTTCACTAATATGTTCAACAGTTTTATCATCTTCTAATTTTGGATCAGACTCTACTGTTATAGTTTCTTCCAAATTTGACTTTTCTTCATTTTCTGTTTGTTGACTTTCCTCAGATTCATTATCAACAACATCATTCCCATCAAACGGATTATTACTTTTTTCTATTACTTCAACTTCTTTAGCTGTTTCTTCTTTTACTTCTTCTTGTTTTGCACCACATTTAGGGCAGAATTTTACATCTTTTTCTATTTCAGCAAAGCAACTTGAACATTGTTTTTTATCTTTTAACTCTAGACATTGCTTTAAATTTGAATCAATTTCATCACTTAAAACATCAATTTTTGTACATTTTTCTTCAATCTCTTTTTCGATGTCATATTCACCGTTTCTTGTATGCTTTTGGTAAACCGTTTCACCTATTTCTTTGTATATGTCATTTATTTGTGATTTTAAATCAGATATTTTCATTCTTAATTTAGCTTCTTTTGCTAATTTTCCAGTTTTATCTGCCGTAACTTTGTATGCTTCACTTGCTTTCTTCCCTATTTTATCAAAAAATTCCATTTCTATTCCTCCATTCAGTCATCAAACTCTAGATACACTTTATAATATTGATTTTTATACAAATCAGTACTTTTTATATTTTATTTTTATATTTCAAAATTTGATAACTTTTTTATAAATATTATTTCATTTTTTTAAAATTTTATTCTTAAATTTATTTATATATTAATTTCAATTTTATAATTTTTATTCCGTTTTTCTGTCACGTGTCATTAAGCTTTTAACAGCTTCTTGTGGGTCAAGGTTTTCGTATAAAGCTTTATAAACTGTTTCGACTATCGGCATTTCAATATTATGTATTTTTCCAAGTTCATATGCAACTTCAATATTATCAACACTTTCAATTACCATACCAACTTCTTTTTTTGTCTCTTCAAGTGATTTTCCTTGTCCTATTAAATAACCAGCTTTTCTATTTCTACTATGTTCACTTAAACAAGTTACTATCAAATCTCCAAGGCCACTTAAACCATAAAATGTCTCTTCTTTTCCTCCAAGTTCAACACCTAAACGCACAATTTCTTTTAACCCTCTAGTTATTAATGCTGCAAAGCTATTATCTCCTAAACCAATTCCTGCGGCTGCACCTGAGCAAAATGCAATTATATTCTTTAATGCTCCACCAAGTTCTACACCTTTTACATCATTTGATGTATATATTCTCATTTTTTCTGACATAAATGCGTCTTGTACCATTTTTAATATATTTTGATGTTTTGATGCAATTACTAGTGCTGTTGGTACTGCAATTGAAACTTCTTCTGCGTGACTAGGTCCAGATAATGCACCGACTTTTGCTGTTGGCATTTCTTCTAAAATAACTTCGTCCAATGTTTCTAATGTTTCTTTTTCAAATCCTTTTGAACATATTATTACTGGTTTATTTCCTACATATTCTTTATATTGTCTAAATGTACTTCTTGTAAATTTTGATGGTGTAACATGTAAAATCATTTTGCTATTTTTAATTACTTCCTCAAAATCTGTTGAGCATATAATATTTTCTGGCAATTCAACACCAGGCAAAAATTTACATTTTCTTTCATTGTTTATTAAATCTCTTTCTTCTTCCATAAAAGACCATATTTTAACATTGTTTCCTACACTTGCCAAATGTACAGCCAAGGCAACTCCCCAGCTTCCACTTCCAATTATTGCAATATTCATAGATTTTTCATCTCACCTTTCTCTTTCATCTTGTTTTTTTCAACCAATGGAACCAATTTGAACCAATGGGGACGTTCTTAAATTGGTTGAAATAATAAATATAAAATACTATTTTAATATAATTAATAATTTTCAACCAATTTAAGAACGTCCCCATTGGTTCACTTAAGAACGTCCCCATTGGTTCACTTAAGAACGTCCCCATTGTTTTATTTTGTATTTTTAAAACTTAATTTGTTTTCTGTTCCACTTAAAATTCTTTTAATATTACTTCTATGATTATATAAAACAATTATAGCTAATATTACACTATAAACAAAATAAACTCTACCACTTTTACCATCTGTTAAAACAGTGTAATGTTGATTTATAAATAATGTTAAAACTGGAAACAATACTGCTGCAGCGCAAGAACCTAGTGATACCATTCTTGTTAATGCCATTAAGACTACTGCAAATACTAAACAAATTAGTCCTATTTGCCAGTTACTCATAAGTAAAACTCCAAGTGATGTTGCTACACCCTTTCCACCTTTAAATCCAAAAAATATTGGAAATGTATGTCCTAAAACAACTGCAATTCCTGCTATTTGTAAAAGTAATTCTCTATCTAGATTTTTTGCAATATTTCCTACAATTATTGCAATTACTATAGAAACAACTCCCTTTAAAATATCACAAACTAATGTAATTACTGCTGCCTTTTTTCCAACTGAACGCAACATATTAGTTGTTCCTGCATTTCCACTTCCTTTTTCTCTTACATCAAATCCTGCCATTTTTTTGCTTATTAATACTGAAAAATTTATGCTACCTATTAGGTATGCTATTATTGCTACTATTATGTATACTGCCATTTTATTTACCTTCTTTCTTTTGAATATCAATGTCTTTTTAAAGACGATGTCTCAAACAGAACCGTCCCCAATGCGACATTATTCCTTTTCTCCCTTTTCTCTAACAATAATTCTAACTGGTGTACCCTCAAGTCCAAATTCTTTTCTAATTTGATTAACCAAATATCTTTGATAAGAAAAATGGAATAATTGTTTATTATTTACAAAAATAACAAATGTTGGTGGCTTTGTAGAAGCCTGTGTTCCATAATAGATTTTTAATCTTCTTCCCTTATCTGTTGGTGGTTGAACAATTGCTATTGCCTCATTTATTACTTGATTTAATACTGATGTTGATACTCTTAACGCATTTTGTTTTGCAACATTATTTATCATGTCAAATAATTTATCAACTCTTTGTCCAGTTTTTGCAGATATAAAAATCATTGGTGCATATGATAAATATGATAATTTTTCATAAACTTCTTTTTTGTATTTTTCTAATGTTCCTGTTGTTTTTTCGTATTCATCCCATTTGTTTACAACAATTATAACACCTTTTCCAGCTTCATGAGCTTCACCTGCAATTTTTGCATCTTGGTCTGTTACACCATCATTTGCATCAATCATCATTAAACATACATCTGCTCTTTCAACTGCTAATAAACTTCTTTGAACACTATATTTTTCAATTGATTCATTTACTTTTGCTTTTTTTCTAATACCTGCTGTGTCTATCAAAACATATTTACCATGTTCATTTTCGAATGGTGAATCTATTGCATCTCTGGTTGTTCCTGCAATATTACTTACAATTGTTCTTTTTTCTCCTAAAATTTTGTTTATTAAAGAAGATTTACCAACATTTGGTTTTCCTATTACAGCAACTTTGATAATTTCTTCATCATCTTCTGAATCGTCTTTTTCTGGAAAATGTTCATATATTGCATCAAGCACATCACCTATTCCTAAAGCATTTGATGCTGATATAGGATATGGGTCACCTAATCCTAAATTATAAAATTCATATGCCTCTTGTCTGTCTTTTTCGTAATTATCTGCTTTGTTGCATACTAAAACAATTGGCTTTCCTGATTTTTTTAGCATTAATGCAATTTCTCTATCTGCAGCTGTTACGCCTTGTCTAATATCTGTTAAAAAGATTATTACATCTGCCATTGATATTGCTAAATTTGCTTGTTCTCTCATTTGAGATAAAATGATATCCTCTGATTCTGGTTCGATACCACCTGTATCTACTAATGTGAATTTTCTTCCACGCCAATTTGTTTCTGCATATATTCTATCTCTTGTTACTCCAGGTGTGTCTTGTACTATTGATATTCTACTTCCCACCAAATAGTTGAAAAATGTTGATTTTCCAACATTTGGTTTTCCTATTATTGCTACTATTGGTTTTGCCATTTTTCTTCCCTCGCTTTACTATCTAATTGTCCTTCAAAATTTTTATGTCCCATTTGGAACCGATGTCCCAAACAGAACCGTCCCAAAAGAGACATTTTATCTTCCGGCCTCCGCCGCCACCGGCCTCCGGCCTCCACCTCCGCCTCCTGAGAAGCCACCGCCTCCGCCAGAGCCTGATGAATATGTTGATGAATATGTTGAATGTGCTGATTGTATTGAAGAGCTCATTGCATTTGTAAAACTACTACTGAAATCAGTATGTAACATCAAATTCATATATGAATATGTAGCTATACTATCTGACATGTTCTCAAAATCTGGATATACAATTTTTAGTTGTTTTATAACTTTATCAGCAACTCCCATTGCTGTTGCATATACCAAATATTTTTCCCATATAACTAATTCTGGAACTTCTCTTTTATCTAGCATTGAGAATTCTTCCATAAATACTTTTAGCCCTTTCCATTCTGCCTGTTTATCGATACCTTTTTGTGTAAATACATTTGATTTCTTTTGAATTTTCCAACATAGATATGCATTAATTGCTGATATTACAATCGCAAAAATTGGTATTATAGCGAATACAAACCAACATAAAGCAATTATTGCAACTATGTATCCTACTTTAGCAGATGAATATTTTTTATAGTCCGTATATCCTTCTGCATCTATAATTCCATCATCTTCAAGTTGTGTTTCTACACTTTCAAAAGTACCTGTCAGTAAATTTTCAACTTTAGATGGATTATTTTTTATATATTTTTGTAATTCTTTTAATGTTATAACTTTTTTACTTCCAGCTGCTTTTTTTACGAATGTCATAATACGTTGTTCGTTTGGTTTTAAACCATCACTTACTTGTTTTAAAACATAAATATTTGTAACATCTTTATTTTTTTCATTTTTTTCTAATTTCACATCTAAATATTTCTTTAAAGTTAAATCAAGCATTGTTGCTGAAAATATTTTTCCAAATTCTAATGAAGAGAATTGAGACCTTATTGGATTTAGTATTCTCATTACTTCTCCTGGAGTCGCACCTTCATCTGGAATATCTCTAAAATACTTATATTGAGTTGTTGCAACAATTTTTTCTCTATTTTCTATTTCTTTCAATTTTGCCTTATACTTTTTAGTTTGCTTAAGTTCCGCAATAATCACAATTAAAAATATTGAACCAAATATTAAAATTGTAATTAGTCCAACAAGCCAATCAGAATTTTCTTGCATCCAACTATCTATTTTTCTTTGCCTGTTAGCTTTATTTGCCCACTTTGTTTCCTCTTTAACCACTGTATTTAGTATATCTGTTTGTTTTACTCTACCAGAAGTATTAATTAAATTTGTTGGAAACAATGTTCTTACTTCTACATATGTTCCATGTTTAAATTGATTTATTTCAAATTGAATTTTATTTGTATCTGTTGCATATATTGTCCCGTTTAAACCTGCTGTATGTCCCCAAACTTTAATTTCTTCTTTATTTGAAACATTTGATGGCAAATAAATTGTACCTATAATTCTTTTAGCATCTACTTCAAAATCTTTTCCTACAAATTGCCAATATAATTCAGCATAATCATTATATTTTGTTATAGCATCATTTACTCTATACGAAATTTGATATGTTCTTAATGATGATGTTGTATCTAAGCCAACACCCCATCCAATTTCAAAATTATTGTCTTCATTTTCAGTTCCATAGTAATATCCTTTTTGTACATGATATGCCCATTCATTTGTCTTCTTAAAGTCAGTTGATGTTCCATCGGTTATATCTTTTACAGTTACATTTGTTATACTTGAATACTTGCTTTTGTCTTTTTTAAATGTTTTGTACAAAGTATTTGTATTTTTTATATTTATGTACCATGTTTCAGTAACATCCATACTTCCATCATTATTAATTTGTGCATCAAAACCCAAATCACCAAGATATAGGCTTCCTGCATTTGATTTTACTGTTCCCAATAATATTAGAATCATTGCGAATATTATTGTTACAAGTAACTTTTTCTCCTTTCTCATATGTACCCTCCTTTATTTTCTATCACAATAATTCTACTATATTGAACTTAAAATTGCAATGTTTTTAGAATATTTTAAAACAAAAAAATACCAGAAAATATTTTCATATTCTCTAGTACTTCTAATCTCTTAGTCTTATGCAAGACCATATTTCTTTTTAAATTTATCTGCTCTACCACCAACTGTTTCTTGTCTTAAGTTTCCTGTCCAGTATGGATGACATTTTGAGCAAACATCTACTTTTATATCTTTTTTTGTTGAACCAACTTCTAAAACATTTCCACATGCACATGTGATTGTTGTTTGGTTGTATTCTGGATGTATTCCTTCTTTCATTTCAATTTCACCTCTTTTTCGTATTTTATAACATGACTGTTTTTTATAATAACATATTATCAAAATTTTTTCAAGTATTATTTTTGGGTATTTGTATTTTTTTCTTCACTAAATATATATTGCGCTGATTGTAACATTTCTTTGTTTAATGATAATTTGTGTACAAGTTTGTTCATAACATTGAAAACACAAGCAATTATTAGTATTAACATTCCAATTCTTTTCCAATATTTTTTTAGCATCGTTTTTCTCCTTTTCCAAATAATACATATCTATTATACTGTTTTTTCTGTAAAATGTCAACGAAAATTGGCTTTAAAAATAAATTTTCTTCAAATTCAGGTTACAGTTCAGTAAGGAAAATACCTAAACTGTAAATTTATTTTTTAGCAATTTTTTCTATTTCTTCTTTCTTTAATCCAGTCGCTTCCATAACTTGTTCAATTGTCATTCCCATTTTTAATAATTTTTTTGCTGTTTTTATTATACCTTCTTTTATTCCTTCTTCTTTTCCAACTTTGGTTGCATAACTAATAGCATTTATTCTATCCATTTCCCATTTTTCTCTTAATTCTGCAAGTCTTCTTACTTCTGCATCTCCTGTTAAGTAATTCATTTCTATTCTTGCTTTCTTCAATGTTTCATTTTTGTCCTCTGCCATATCTACCAACTCCTTATTATTATCGTCGATAAATGCCAACCATTGATTGACTTTTTCATTCATATCAGGTTTTGCTTCTCTGAATTTTGGCAATTCTATAAAATACCATTTTATTCCTGTTAGTACCTCATAATCTCTATGTTTATCTAGCACAATTGCTGTTTCTGATATGTAATCTTCTACATCAAGCATATTAAATCCCAATATATTTATCATTATTATTTGGCTAATATCCTCATATTTTGTGCCTTTTTCTACTTCTCTTGACTCAACTTTTCCTGCATACATTGTCGTTCTTTCTTTAAAGTTTCCCTCATCTTTCATTTGCATTTCAATAGAAACAATTGTGCCATCTTCAAGTCTTGCCTGTAAATCAAGTCTCCCGCCTTTTTCTTCTTTACTTAGTCTTTCTAAGTTGACCTCTTCTCGTATTTCAATACTTTTTATGTCCATTTTTAATAGTGCATTTAGGAAATCAATTAAGAATTGTTCATTTCCTTTTCTTGCAAAAAATGCTTGAAATATAATATCATTCTTTAAATTATATATTTTTTCTTTTGTTTGTGGATTTTTTAGTTTTGGATTTTCCATCTCTTTTCCTTTCTAAATTATACTAAATTTTTTTGTTTTTAGCAATACTTTTTAGTATAATTTTATTTATGATTTACAATTAAAAGAGACAATTATAGACTATAAATATATTAAATTTTACACAAATACAAGTGCATTAGGGTTATCAACACTTTTTTAAATTATTTAATATTATTTGGAATATTTTTTTGATTTAATGTTTTTGATTTTAATCTTTACTATTTAATTTTTTTATTCTTGATTCTAATTTTGAAATCTTTTTGATTTTAGTATTTTAGCTTAAATTAAAAATTGATTTTGTTTTCTACTAAGTTGTTTGATTTAAATCTTTATTTTAAAAATTTAGTCATACAATTGTCTAATTAATTGCATGACCATATATTACCATGATTTTATGTTACTTGTCAACAAGAAAATTTCGACAAAATGTGACAAACAGCATAATTCAAGCTTTTTATTAAATTTTAAAGTTTTCTATAAAAATATCACCTTTTGTATCTCTCTATTTTCAATTAAATCATAAATTTGTTTATTATTTTTTATATCATCAACATTTCTCCCATGCATAGTAAAAATCCCTTTAACACCAGAATATAAAGCATAACGAATAGCCTCAACATCCTCTTTACTTCCAATTTCGTCACATGCTACAATTTCAGGTGCCATTGTTCTAATTAACATATGTATTCCTCTATTTTTATCAACATTTTCTATAACATCAGTTCTAATTCCAACATCATTTTGTGGAGTTCCCTTATACATAGCTGCTATTTCTCCCCTTTCATCAACAACTCCACAATTTTTTCCTTTAAATCCAATTTCTTCAATTCCATCACTTAATCTTCTTATAATATCACGAAGAATTGTTGTTTTTCCCTTGCCTGGAGGTGCTACAATAATTGAATTATAAATCGTTTTGTTTTCTATATCAATAATTTCTCTCAAAACTCTTGTACTGCAATTTTTAACTTCTCTTGCAATTCTAAAATTTAAACTTGATATGTATTTTACATTTGTAATTTTTCCATTTTCTATAACAACCGAGCCTGTTAAGCCCACTCTATGTCCACCTTTTACCGTTATAAATCCCTCACAAATTTGATTTTTATATGCATATATTGAATTTTCACATAATCGTTCTACAATTCTTAATATTTCAGACTGAGGAATATTATACTGCAACAAAAAATCTCTATCTCTCAATTTTAAAATTATAGGTCTGTCCACCCTTATTCTAATTTCTTGCAACTCTTCAATTATTTTTGGATTTTCTTGAAATAAATTAAAAAAAATTTGATAAATTTTATTTGGAAAATACATTAAAATTTCATCAATATTTTTCATTTTTAATTAATTCTCCTATATAAATATTTAATAAAATTAGTATATAAACTTTTATTTAATATGCATATAATTTATCTTAGAAATTTTTATATTGCATATTAAGTCGAAAAAATTATAAAACTATATGCATAAAATATATATTATACTTCATTTTATTATATTCAAATTAATGGTATTTTATTACTATTTTTTGTACATACTAATACTGGTGATTAAATTGAAAAAAAATAAAATAATAATTTTGATTATAATATTAATAATAGGCATCTCTGTAGGAATCTATTTTATATTTAAAAACAAAAACAAAGATACTACAACAAAATATTCAGCAAGTAAAACTTCAACAAATGAAGAACAAAACAATACATCTTTAAGTACTAATACTTCGAGTTCAACCCAAAATAATATTATTGAAAACAATACAGTTAACAATAATCAAAATAATGTTGACTCCAATGTTAACCAAGTCCCAGCAGAACAACCTATAGTAGAGCCACCCAAAGAAGAAGCTATTGCATCATTTACTACAAAAATATATAACAAAGATTCTGCTAGACAAAATAATATAGCCATTACTACCTCAAAACTAAATGATACAATTGTAAAAAATGGTTCAAATTTTTCTTTTTGCAATACGGTTGGTCCTGCAACTTCTGCAAAAGGATATCAAGAAGCTGATATATTTGACAAAGATGGTAATAAAAAGAAAGGTCTTGGTGGTGGCAATTGCCAGGTAAGTACTACATTGTATAATGCTGTTTTAAAAATTTCTAGTTTGCAAGTAACCGAAAGACACGAACACAGTAACAAAGTTCCTTATATAAAAAATGGAAAGGATGCTGCTGTTGCATATGGTAGTTATGATTTTAAGTTTAAAAATAATTCTGGATTCGATATAAAAATAAAAGCAACTGCTACAACAAATAATGTAACAATTACTTTAAATAAAATCTATTAAATTTATAACCCTCTATTTTCCTACTATAAACGCATTTGGTAAATATCTTTCGCCTATAGGAGTAGATGTTTTATTTACAACTTTTCCATTATAATACATTGTAGCAGAAGAGCCTCCATCAAGGTTTGCTGCATTATACGCATTATATCTATTAAAGATATTTTGCATTTCTAACAAATTAGTGCCTATACTATATCCCGGTTGTCTACCATCAACTACAACAAATATAAATGTACCATCTTTTCTTTGACCTATTCCCATTCTAGGATGTATTCCACCAGAGTTTGAATTTTTTATTTGATTATTTCCATTTACAATCAAATATGGTCCAAACTCTATTGCTGATTCTATTCCTGCGTTCATAGCTTGTTGATATGTATATTTCCCAAGTACTAATTTCTTGTCTGTCGATAAACCTATCAAACTATACTTTGTACTTTTATTTCCATACAACAACTTTTTATTTATAATAGTTGCATCACATAATACATTACCTGCTCCAACTCCACCATCATCAGCGAATCCTCCTGCATTTATTCCTGCTATAGCATTGTTGTTTTTAACAATTTCACTCAATTTTGAGCCTCTATTTGATTTTCTTGCATCTACCAATTTTACCTTTGTTGCATCAGGTATTGTCATTACATATCCAACATAATTTTTTCCTGTTATTTTTTCAACTTTTATATCATCATTTGTTTCATTAGTATTTATTTTTATTTCATTTGAATTAGAGTCTTCATTATTTTGAACTTCTAACTTACTCATTATTTCTTGTATTTCCTCATCTGACAAGAACCATGTTGCCAAATATTGATGGTTCATTGTAGACATTGCTGTAACAACCCATAATTCTTTGTACTTTTGGAATAATGATGTTTTAAAAAATAGAAATATAAATATTGCAAACAATAAAAATAATGCTATAATTATTTTTATAAATTTAAATATTCTTTGTTTTATAGTTTTCTTTTTCTTATGTTTTCCTTTTGTTTTTTTGTTTTTATTATCTATTTTAAAATTTTCTTCGTTTATTTGTTCATTTTCTTGTTCTTCATGTAATTTATATTCATTATTTAATATTACATTTGTTACTGTATCTAAATCTTGCTTTTGCATGTTTTTCCCTCTCGTATTTTTATTATTTTAACATTTATTTGCAATATTATAGAAATACTTTCAACATTTCTATCTCTGCCAATTAAACATCCTCTTTTGATTTTTTTCTAATATTTTTTAAAGTTTTATTAAGCTCTGCACCCAAAAATAATGAATAAAAACAAGAATATGTCCACATCATTATTAGCATCAATGTTGTCAAGCTTCCATAAGTTATAGAAAATCCCTTAAAAATATCTAAGTATTTAGAAAATACAAATGATATAATATTTAAGGCAAGTGCACCAAATATTGCACCAGGAATCTGGCTTTTAAATGTCACTTTATGTTTTGGCATAAATCTATATAAAAATAAGAATATAATAAATGTTGCCAAAATAAATCCTAGTTCTGTTACAACTTGTGAAAAAGTACTAAAATCTTCTAATGCTCCAAAGTGTTGTTGCATCAATGATTTTAAGCTGTTTCCAAAAACTAATAAGACCATTCCTAACATTATTAAAACAATAAATATTACTGTTTCTATTAATGCCATTATTCTTAAATATATAACTGATTTTTCGCTATCATCTCCTGTATTATATACAGAATGAAGCCCTTTTGTTAATGCAAATAAGCCCTTTCCAGCTGACCATAACGTAAATATAATTGATACTGATATTGTTCCAATTGATTTTGAATATACTTCTCTTACTATCCCTATTACAAACTCATTCATACTTGATGGTATTATTTTTGAAATTGCATCAAATAATGTCTGTTGTTGTATATTTGTATATTGTATCAATGTTATTAGCAATATGACAAATGGTATAAATGATAATATTGTATAATATGAACATTGAGCCGAATATTCACTTATATGGTCATCTCCACTATTTTTTAAAATCATATTAAATTGTTTCATTCTTTTAGAAATCTTCAATCTTATTTTTTCCATTGTTCTTCCCTTTACTTTTAACTTATTTTTTCAAAAATCTTTCACAAATCAATTTTTTAGAAATTTAATAACTTCTATATTATTCTATTTTATTTAGTTTCTTTTTTATTCTTTATTTTTGTCTTTTTAGGTAATTCTTTTAAATTTCCAACTTTATCAATAATTTCTCGTTTTTGCTTATTCATATTTTCTTTGAATTCATCTGTTTGTTCTTCAACTTGTTTTTTAATTTCTTCTTTTTTCTCTTTAATTTTAATCTTGATTGATTGAACTTTTGGGTATGCTTCTAATAATCTTCTATATAATCCAGATTTGTTTAGTAATGCCTCTTTTACCTTATTTGTTATTTCTTCAGTATTGTCTAGACTCTTTCCAAATTCTTTTGTTGTTTTTCCAACAAAACTTATAACATTAGTTGAAATTATATTATCTAATAAAAATATTGTTAATAATACTCCTGATATTATATTTAATTCAAGTTCTGGTAATGCTTCAATTTTGCCTATTAAGAATGGATTTGAAACATACATTATAAACATTCCTAATAAACCAAATGGAATTATTGTATTTAAACATACTCTTCCGTTTATATTGAATTTTCTTTGACTATAGTCCCACCATCTTGCATGATAAATTTTTTCCATAAAATAACTTGTTAAATATTCTAGTGTTCCACATACAAGTATTGCCATTACAAATAGAGCAAATGGATCTGGTACATATTTTTTTAATAAAAATGTTATTAATATTGCTCCTGTTCCATATATAGGGCAATATGGTCCTATTAAAAATCCTCTATTTATAAATTTCTTTTTTTCAATTAATTTTCCTACTACTTCCATACACCATCCTGCAACAGAATATGTTAGAAATAGCAAAAAATATACTCTTATATCTATTCCGAATATTACCATTTTCTTTCCTCCGTTTTATTATAATTTTAAATCTTTATACTTGATAATATTATCAAAGTATTAAAAATTTTAAATTTCATATGCAATATAATTATTATATCTCGATTCTATCTGTAAATTTGTTTTTAACTGATATTTTTAATAATCTATTTTCTTCTTTTTCTAATTTAGGGTCTTTATTTACAATTTTTACTGCTGCTTCTTGAGCCAATTTTAAAATATCCATATCAGTAAACAAATTAGCAATTTTAAAATCTGGAATACCATGTTGCATTGTACCAAAGAAATCTCCTGAACCTCTTAATTCCAAGTCCTTTTGAGAAATAAGAAAACCGTCATTAGTTTCACACATAATTTTCATTCTTTCTTTAGTATTTTGTCCTTTTCCCTTAAATTTTAAAACACAATATGATTTATACTCACCACGGCCAACTCTTCCACGCAACTGATGTAATTGTGCTAATCCAAATCTTTCTGCATCTTCAATTACCATTATATTTGCATTCGGAACATCAACACCTACCTCAATTACAGTTGTTGAAATAAGTATATCTATTTCTTTATTTTTGAAACTTTCCATTATTTCGTCTTTTTCTTTTGGTCTCATTTTTCCATGTATGTATTCGACTCTGTAATCAGGGAATGTCTCTTCTTTACATTTTTCATATAATGTTGTAACTGCTTTTAAATCTGTATCCTCTTCTTCACTTTCTTCAACCAATGGACATACAATATATGCCTGTCTACCTTCGTCAATTTGTTTTTTTATAAAATTATTGATTCTTTCTTCCATTCTATTTGTAACTGCAAATGTCTCTATTGTCTTTCTATTTGGTGGGAGTTCGTCAATTATTGATATGTCCAAGTCACCATATAAAATTAATGCAAGTGTTCTTGGAATTGGTGTTGCAGACATAACTAAAACATCTGGATTTTGTCCTTTTTGTGCAATTTTTGTTCTTTGCTTTACTCCAAATCTATGTTGCTCATCTGTAACAACTAGACCCAAATTTTTAAATTCGACATTTTCTTCTAGCATTGCATGTGTCCCAATTAATATATCAATTTCACCGTTTTTCAAACGTTCTAAAATATCTTCTTTTTTCTTTTTGCTGATACCTGATATTAATAATTCACATTTTATATCAAATTGATTTAGCATTTTTTCAAAGTTAACCATATGTTGTGTTGCAAGTATTGCAGTTGGTGCTAGAATTGCTGCTTGATATCCAGATTTTACGGCTTTGTATGCAGAAATCATTGCAACAACTGTTTTTCCAGAACCAACATCACCTTGTAAAAGCCTATTCATTGATTTTTCTGATTCCATATTTTCATCAATTTCTTGTAACACTCTTAATTGAGCTTTTGTCAATTTGAATGGCAATGTGTTTATCACATCTGACATCTTTACATTTTTGTCAAACATAATACCCTTTTTATCTGTTAAATTATTATTTTTTAATTGTAATAATGCCAATTGAGTTGTTAGCAATTCTTCAAAAACTAATCTTCTTCTTGCCTTTTTAAAGTCCTCAAAATCATGTGGAAAATGTATATCATAATTTGCCTTGTTTGCATTTTCTAATTTGTATTCATTTACTATATAGTCTGGTAAAGTCTCTGGCAAACCACCTTGTTCCTTGACTTTTTGTAATCCGTTTTCAATTATTTTTCTTAAAGTATTTTGGGTTAAACTATATGTCAATGGATAAATTGGTATTATTTTTCCAGTATTATTTGAATTTTCTATCTCGTCAAATACAGGAGAATTCATACTTATTTTTCCATATTGAAACTCTACTTTTCCATAAAATCTGTATTTTTTTCCGTATTTGAAACTTAGATTTTAAATATGGTTGATTAAACCACGTTATTACTGCTTGTCCTGTTTCGTCAATAACAGCAAGCCTTTGTATAGTTCTCCCTTTACTTATTCTGCTATCTACTAGTCTTGACATTGCTACTGCTTCTATTAATGCAACTTCTCCATTTGCACATTCACAAATGTTCTTTGGTTTGCTTCTATCCTCATACCCTCTAGGATAATATGTAATTAAATCTTCAACATTGAATATTCCTATCTTATTTAGGAGTTTTACTTTTTGCGGTCCTACTCCTTTTATATATTTTACATCTTCTGTTAAATTCATTTTTTATCTCCATTTTTTCGGGATTGGGGGACGGGTCTTTAATCCCGAAAAATTTTGCGGGATTAAAGACCCGTCCCCCAATCCCTAATTTTTATATTTTCAATAATTTAAAATCAAGACCATCACTACTTACTAATTTATATTCAACTCCATCAATATTGCCTTCTACTGCATCTTGTATTGAATTTGCATGTAGATGTCCATAATAGCATCTTTTTATATTATATTTTTTCATAAGTCTAGTGTAATCTGTATTCATATAATTTTTTGTTAGCGGTGGATAATGCATAAACACTATGATTTCTTTATCTTCTCCATATTTTGATATTCCATCTTGTATTGATAATTCTAATCTTGCAACTTCTCTTTTTGTTAATCTAATATCCTCTTGGTCTTCTGATATATTCCATCCTTTTGTTCCTGCTATTATTTTATTTTCAAATTCATAACTGTTATTATACAAAAAATCTATGTTTTTAAAGTCTTGTTCTTGCATGTATCTTCTCATACTTGTTACAGTTGTCCACCAGTAATCATGATTTCCTTTTAATAAGATTTTTTGTCCTGGTAAATTGTTTATAAATTCAAAGTCTTTGTCTGTTTCATCTAAGTACATTGCCCATGAAAAGTCTCCTGGCAGTATTACCATGTCTTCTGGCTTTACTTTTGATAACCAGTCTTGTTTGATTTTTTCTTCATAGTTCTGCCAATTTATCCCGAATATGTCCATTGGTTTATTTGTGTTGAATGATAAGTGTAAGTCTCCTATTACATATATTGCCACTATTTCACTTCCTTTCCTTATGTCATATAAAAGTTTTATATATAAATTTTTTATGTTGCTAAATATTTTTATTTATTTTACTCGTCTGTTTTTATTCTTTCTATAGTTTACAATATTTTTCTTTAATTGTCTATAATTGGTTTTCATAAATTTGCTTTTTTTATAAAAATGTATTATAATTGATTATATTATAAACCTCAGGAGGATTTTTACTATGGCCAAAGAAGAATTTAACTCAGAAGATGCTTTAAAAGACTTGCTTTATTCAATTAATACTTTTGAAGGAGGCAATTTATTGGGAAAAAATCGGTTATATACTTACGAAACCGTTTTTTCAGTAAAAGATTTTACAGATTTAATATTTAATCCAATTTTAGGATTAGATAAAGATCTCATTAAAAAAGTTTCTTCGAAATCTTCATCGAGTCAAGAATGGGTAAAGAGAGTATCAAAATTGAAGAAGATATATTTTTCAATTACTTCAATAAAGACTCTCAGCACTCAAAAAAAATCAGTTCAACTGTCACTGAAATTAATATCCAACAAATCTGGTAGTATTAATGATACAAAACCAGCAATTCTGTTGCATTTGTGCTGATGCAAAAAGTACCAATTTACTTAAAATTGGTACTTTTCTATTTATAATTTCAAATTAGGAACAGCATTTAAATCCAATTCATCTCTTTTTCCTTTAACAAAATTGTAATATCCTGCTGATGCTATCATTGCAGCATTATCTGTACATATTTTTAAATCTGGCATATATACTTTTATGCCTTTTTTCTCCAAATTTAAAAATTCATTTCTTATATAACTATTTGCAGATACTCCACCTGCTAATGCAACTGTTTTTAATCCAGTTTGTTCTAATGCTTTTTCTGCATTTTCTAACAAAATTTCTGTTACCGTTTTTTCGAAACTTGCACATAAATCGGCCTTGTTTATATCTGGTGTTTTATGATGTAAATTTATTACTGCTGTTTTTATTCCACTAAAGCTAAAATCTAAATTATCAAAATGTGTTTTTGGCAATTCTATTGCATTTGGATTTCCTTCTTTTGCGAGTTTATCAACCTTTGGTCCTCCTGGATATCCAAGCCCAACAACTCTTGCAACCTTGTCAAATGCTTCACCAATTGCATCATCTCTTGTTTTTCCTAAAACTTCAAATTCTGTATAATCTTTTACATGTACTAATTGTGTATTTCCACCTGATGTCATTATACACAAAAATGGTGGTTTTAGTTCTGGATATGTAATATAATTTGCCGCAATATGTCCTTGAATGTGATTTACTCCAACTAACGGTTTATTTATCGCAAAACTTAATGCTTTTGCATATGATAATCCTACTAGCAGTGCTCCTACAAGTCCTGGTCCATATGTTGGAGTAATTGCATCTATATCTTCAAAATTTACATTTGCTTCTTCTAGTGCTTTTTTTGTTACTCTAGATATTGCTTCAATATGATTTCTTGATGCTATTTCTGGAACTACGCCTCCATATTTTTCGTGTATTGGTATTTGTGTGTCTATTATGTTTGATAAAATTTCTCTTCCGTTTTTGACTACTGATACTGATGTTTCATCACAACTTGATTCTATCCCTAATGTTAATATGTCTTTTTCCATTTTTTATGCTTCCTTTTTATAATCCAAATATTAATTTTCCTAATGCTAAAACTCCTTTTGAAACCCAACTTATTGCTGGTGTTATAATTGTTCCTGCAATTCCTGTTATCCAAATCAATACAAATACAATATAAAATATTTGCTCATTGTTCACAAAAAATTCTTTTGCTTTGTATGGTAAAAATGGCATTATTATTTTTGAGCCATCTAGTGGTGGTAATGGTATTAAGTTAAATACACCAAGTCCAATGTTTATTGAAATTGTACTTGATAATAACATCAATATTACCATTCCTACAGTTGATGTCATAAAAGCAATTCCTGCAAATTTGTATATTGCACAATATATTAATGTAAATATTATTGCAAGTATAAAGTTCATTAATGGTCCTGCAAGTGAAACAATTGCCTCTCCTTTTTCCATCGAAATTTTTCTTGTATAGTTTCTTGGGTCTACTTCTACTGGTTTTCCCCATCCAAATCCTGCTACTAATAGCATTAGTGTTCCTATTGGGTCTAAGTGCGCAAATGGATTTAGACTTAGTCTTCCTTGCCTTTTTGCTGTGTCATCCCCTAGTTTATATGCTGCATATCCATGTGC
>CAKOWP010000021.1 GCA_934122385.1 uncultured Clostridia bacterium
TACAAGATTATATAATTATCCAATTGAAGAATGGAAAGGTGGAAAAGTACACAAGATAAGAGATTCAGTATTACACTTAATGAGAGGGGAAATCTTTGACATTGACAATAAAAAAATATTTGCTTTTGGTGGTGCTAGATCGCATGATATTCAAGATGGAATATTGAATTTAGATGAAGAAGAAAAAATATATGAGTATCGTAAAAGAGGAGCATATTTTAGAATTAGAGATTTTTCGTGGTGGGATTTAGAATTGCCAATTGAAGAAGAAATGCAAAATGGAATAAGTAATTTAGAAAAAGTAAATTATAAAGTTGATTATGTAATTTCCCATTGTTGTCCAACAAGTATACAAGTATTACTTGGCGGAGGAATATATAAGAAAGATTATCTTACAGATTACTTACAAGAAATATCAGAAAAATTAGATTTTAAGAAATGGTATTTTGGACACTATCATGGTAACAAACAAGTAAATTCTCAATATATATTGCTTTATGAGAATATTATACCATTGGAATTTAAGAGTATATTTTAAGAAAGAGGTAGAATAGATATGAAATATATAATGAAATTAAATCCAAAATATTTTGAATATATGAAAAATGGAACTAAGAGAATAGAAATTAGATTGAATGATGAAAAAAGAAAAGATCTAAAAATAGGAGATGAAATTATATTTCAAAAAGAACCTGAATTAAAAGAAGAGTTATATACTCAAATAGTAAGTTTGAATATAAAAAGAAATTTTAAGGAATTGATAGAAAAAATAGATGTTAGTGAATATTCTGACAAAAGTGAATCTGAAGGAAAATTCTTAAATGATTTATATAAATTTTATACAAAGGAACAAGAAGAAAAATACGGAGTTGTAGGAATACAAATAAAAATTAGAAAGGAGTAGGAATGAAAGAGAAAATATTACTAGATACAAATATGATGATATATCTTTTAGATGATCATATATTAGATGAAAAGATTTCAAAATTGACTAAAATATTATATGATTCTGATAAATATGTAATTGCAATACATCCAAATACAATAGTGGAAGCTAGAAAAATAAAAGATCAAAATAAAAAAGATATATTTATTTCAAAATTAAGAGTATATAAAATAATAGAAAATCCACCAAGAGCAACAGAAGATTTTAATAAACAACTGGGTTTTAAAAATAAGAATGATCTGATAGATAATGAAATGTTATATGCGGTTGAAAGAAATTGCGTGAGTTTTTTTATCACAAATGATAAAGAATTATTAAAAAAAGCAGAGATTTTAAATTTAAATGATAGAGTTTTATCGATAGATGAAGCAATAAATAAATTTAAGCAAGAAGAAAAAGTTGTTGTAGAAACTCCTGTATTTATAAAAAAGGAATTTTTGTATAATATGGATTTAAATGATGATTTCTTTACAACATTAAGATTTGATTATAAAGGATTTGATAACTGGTTCATTAAAAAGCAGAGAAATGAAGAAATGGCATATGTTACAATGACAAAAGATAATAAGGTTACATCATTTTTAATGTTAAAAGAGGAGGATGAAAATGAGGATTATTCTACATTTGAAAAACCATTTAGTCCTGCAAAGAGAATAAAAGTTTCTACATTTAAAGTGTCGGATACAGGAAAGAAGATAGGAGAATGATTTATAAAAATAATGGTAAATGAGGCAATTCAAAAAAATGTTGATGAAATATATGTGACTACTTTTGAAAAACAAGAATCATTAATATATTTATTAAAACAATATGGTTTTAGTCTATTCACACATAAAAACACAAAAAAAAGTGATGATAAAATAGAAAGAGAAGCCATATATGTTAAAAACATGAAAGATAAAAGTCAATATCCATACGTACAGATAAAAGATCAAGGAATTTTTATTTTTCCAGTAATTCCTAAATATCATAAATTATTATTTGAGGATGCAGAAGGATCATATCAAATAAGTATTGATGATACGCAAGGTAAAAATACATCAGCCAATGCAATAAAAAAGGCGTTTATTTCAAATGCAAAAAGGAAGAATATAAAACCTGGAGATATTGTCCTATTTTATGCTTCACATAATAAAAAGGCTATAACGACACTAGGAATTGTAGAAACTACATGGAATGAATTTGAATCTCAAGAAGAAATATTCAATATAGTGAGAAAAAGAACAGCTTATGATAAAGAAGAGTTAAAATTGGTAACCCATTTAGATAGTTTAGTGATAATGTTTAAACACTATATAACGTTTAAAAATCCAATTACATATAATTATTTATATAATAATGGGATAGTAAAAGGATATATTCAGGGACCGATAAGTATAGAAAAAGAAGATTTAGAAAAAATAATAGAAGAAAGTCAAACACAAAATATGTTTGAAATAAACTAAAAGATGCACTAAAAATGCATCTTTTTTTGTACGAAAGTATTTACAAGTCAATAATTTTAGTATATAATATTAACAAATATGCTTATAAGCATATTTGTTAATAAAGGAGAAAAAATGAGTAAAAAATTTGGAGAACTGGTGAGAGAGTATAGAGGAAAAAAGACCTTAAAAGAGCTTGGAGATGAAATTGGAATTACATCTGCTTATTTATCTGATATTGAAAAAGGTAATAGATTTCCGTCTGAAGATAAATTAGACAAGCTAATAAAAGTATTTGAATTAAGAGATAAGAAAAAAAATAATTTTTACGATTTGGTAGCAAAAGAAAGTAAAAATAAATATAAAGTTTCAGGAGATATAGCGGAATATATTATGAAAAATGAATATTTAAGAAATTTTATTAGGATTGCCAAAGAAAAGAAATTAGATAATTTGTATTGGAAAGATAAAATAAAAGAACTAGAAAGAGAGGTATAAATGTTATGTGTAATATTTTAATTTCTATAAACCCAGAACATGTAGAAAATATTTTCAATGGTAGTAAAAAATATGAATATAGAAAAATTAGATGTAAGCAAGATATAGATAAAATAATAATCTATTCAACATATCCAATTATGAAGGTTGTAGGAGAAGCAAAAGTTGAGGAGATTTTAGAAGATTCTCCTGACAATATCTGGGAAGAAACTAAAAAATATTCAGGAATAGATTTTAAATTCTATAAAAAATATTTTAAAGATAGGAGTAAGGCAATTGCTTATAAACTAACTAATATAAAAAAATACAATGACCCAAAAGATTTAGCTAGTTATGGCATAAAAGCAGCTCCACAATCTTTTATATATGTATAAATACCAGAAGAAAATTAATTATTCTGGTATTTTAGACTATTTCTCAAAACATCCCATAACTATCTGAGAACCATCCACAAACCCATTTCTATAATACTTCTCATTCCAATAATCAAGATACCTCATAAAATCATCATACAACTTATCAAGTTGAGACGGAACAAACTGCCTATTATCTTTAGAAACATTATGCAAAATCCTTTCACAAAACTTATCAAAATTCAAACTATGCTTATAATCCTCATCAGAAAGCTGGCAAAGCAAAGTATCCTCTCTAAAAGCCAACCATTCCTTTAATATATCATCATCATTAACTTCTCTAAAATTAACCATATCTAAAACCTCCTATACATATATAATCTCATTCAAAACAATTTCTTCAGCCTTATTTTTAAAATTATTCATAGCCTGAACCCACTCCATTTGATGATATTCCTTCAACAATTCATTAACATTTTCATTTTCTGCAAAGCTATTTATAAGTAAATTAACCTTATTACTAGCATCACTATCTATATTTAACAAATGTTGCTTCAAAGTACCACTGATAAGTAATTCAGTATAAAAAGGTATATAAAAAATTTTTAAATAATTTAACCTTAATCTTCCATATTTTCCAATATGCCAATTAGGTTGTTTAGGCAAACACAAATCAGGAATAAAATAATTTCCTTCTCTATGATAAGTAATCTTATTATTCATATCAAAACCTCCAAAATAAAGTTAAGGTTTCCCATTATAATTTGCGATTATAAACACAAACTAAATTCGCAATAAAAACTACAAATTAATTTTGCAATAAAAATCACAAAACATGTTCAAAACCTGCCAAAAATGTTTGGGGAAAAGTTGGGGAAAAACACCTCAAAAAAGTTCAAAAAAACACATAAATGTTCTAAAAACCATTTCCCCAATTTTTATTGATAAATCAGCTAAAACCCTTGATTTCACTAAATTACATAAACGTTTCAAGCACATCTCATAACCCGAAGCCCTTACCTCATCTAACTCACCACCAACCCAATCACCAAAAACATATTTAAAAAATCAACAACAAATGATATAATTATAAAAAAGCGAAAGGAAAAGCAAAAATGAGTCAAAAAAATAGCAACGAAATAACAATAAAAATAAAATGCAAACCAAACGAACTATACAAAATACTAGAAGAAAAAGGATACAAAATAACAAGAAAATTCACAATGGACGACACATATTTCATACCTAAAGAAACCAAATTAGACAAAAACAACACAAGAAAAATCCTATCAAAAGCAGTATTAGTAAGAGACATCAAAGACAAAACATCAGACAAAAGAACAAAACTAATAACATTCAAAATCAAAAACTATGACGAATACGGCAATATAATAAGCCAAGAATCTACCAATTGTAATATTCTAGAAATAGACGAAGCAAAAGAATTACTAAAATCAATAGGATATAAAGAAATTATGAATATAAAAGAAAATGACATAGTATACGAAAAAGATGGATTTGAATTAGCAATTAAAGATATAGAAAACGGCAACAATTTAATAGAAATAGAAGAAAATAATGAATTAGATACCACAGAAAAATTAATCCAAAAAGTAAACGAAATAGGAATACCAATATATACAGATAACTATTTCATAAAAAAAGCAGAAATAGAATTAGATAAAATCTTAACAAAAAAGGCTAATACAGAAAAATTCTATGATAACACAAAAAATATGGAACCCAATTACACTGTTAGAAAATTTTTAAAATTAAATATAGAACCAGGAGACGCAATAGAACTTGGATGTGGAGCGGGAAGAGATACAGTACGATTAATAAAAAAAGGATGGAATGTGCTTGCGATAGATAAAGAAGATGTAGAATCTAGAATTACTGCAAGACTATCAAAAGAAGAACAAAAAAACTTTAAATTTTCAAATCAAAAATTTGAAAGTATAAAATTAGAAAAAAATAATTTAGTCGTTGCCAATTTTAGCCTTCCATTTTGCAATAAAAACAACTTCAAAGAATTATGGAATAAAATAGACGAGAGCATTTTAAAAGATGGGTATTTTGTGGGCAATTTCTTTGGAGATAATGATGAATGGAAAAATAAAAAAGAGGAGATGACCTTCTTAACAAAAGAACAAGTGCTTGAACTTTTTAAAGATTATGAAATAATAGATTTTAAAGAAGTTGAAAAAGATGCTCTTACAGGTTTAGGAAAAATGAAACATTGGCATATATTTAATATAATAGCGAAAAAAATTTAGAATTATAATAATTTAAGGAGAAAAACATGATAAAAGAAATAATAAAAGATGTAATGTTTTTATCACAAAAAGCCGAAAAAGCAACAAAGAAAGATAAATATATAGCAAATGACTTACTAGATACATTAAAGGCTAATAGGGATAGATGTGTAGGACTTGCCGCAAACATGATAGGGTATAACAAATCAATAATTTGTGTATCAGGAGGATTATATGATTTTATAATGATAAATCCTATTATCACAAATAGAAGCGGAGAGTATGAAACAGAAGAAGGTTGCTTGTCTTTAATTGGAGAAAGAAAATGCAAGAGATATAAAGAAATTGAAGTAGATTATTTTGACATGAATTTTAACAAACAACACGGGAAATATACAGGATTTGTAGCAGAAATAATACAACATGAAATTGACCATACAAATGGAATAATAATATAATTTAAAAATAGTAATTGCTTAATAAGTAGTTACTATTTTTTTATACATAATATAAAAAACGACAAAATTCGACAACATATCATAATAAAATAATATATAATATAAAATGTAAAAATAAAATCATAAATTCGACA
Source organism: uncultured Clostridia bacterium (assembly GCA_934122385.1). Classification (GTDB taxonomy): domain Bacteria; phylum Bacillota; class Clostridia; order TANB77; family CAG-508; genus CAG-269. The sequence goes on from CAKOWP010000021.1 coordinate 6,069, forward strand.
CAAAAAGTTGTACTTATGATATAATAAGAAAAAATAAAAAAGAAGGTGAAAAAATGAGATTTAAATTATACTTTGAACTGGAAAAAGAGGAAATACCAATACAATACAGAAAGACAATAATAAGCTATTTCAAGTATTGCCTAGAAAAATATGACACAAAGTATTATTCAAAATGCTACAACGGAAAAGACCCAATAATAAAACAATATACTTTTTCAACATATTATAAACAACAAAAAATTGAAAGTGACAAAATTATACTAAAAGACAATAATTTAGAATTAAACATATCAACATCAGACTATGAAACAGGAATAATATTATATAACTCATTTAACAAACAAAAACACAAAAAATATCCACTAAACAGTAACTCAATGACTTTAGAAAACATAACAATGACAAAAGAAAAAGAAATAACAACAGACAAAATAATAGTAAAATTTCAATCACCACTATGTGTAAGATCAAGAAAAAACAACAAAGACTACTATTACTCATATGAAAACGAAAAATTTGAAGAAATACTAAAAATCAACATCAAAGAACAACTAAAAATAACAAACATACCAACAGAAAAAGTAGACACGTTTACAATAAAACCAATAAATGCAAAAAAAGTATTAATAAAGTTTTATGAAAAATGTATAGAGTGTTCAACAGGAACATTTGAAATAAGCGGAAATAAAGAATTGCTTAAATATTTATATCAAGCAGGAATCGGAAGCAAACATAGTGCAGGATTTGGGATGTTCCAAATATTATAAAAAAGAAATTTGTTAAAAATTACATAATTTATAGTATGAGAGAGGAGTGATATAAAAAGTGAAAACAAAAATATACTTAAATGATTGGTACTTAAATTGTGGTGTTGTTGGTTTTTTAAAAATATTAGAACATAATGAGAATCAATTTGCAACAAAAAGAAACAACTATATAGAAATAGATACAGAAGATTTAAGAGATTTCAATAAATACTATTTTAAATACTTTTATGATAAATACAATGTAGCAGAAAATGTAAAAAATAGAACAGACAATGCATTTAGATATTTAGAAAACAACATAGAAATGCCATTAGGAAAAGAAGAAGAAAAACAAAGAAAAGACAAAATAAAAACAAATAAAAAATACATAAAAGACACGGTAAAAAAACAATTAGACAAAATTAAAAAAATAGACGAGCAAACATACAATGAAATGAAAGAGCAATATGACAAAATAGAAAAAGAAAATACAAAACAAGGGATAATAGATATAGAAGAAAAAATACTAGAAAAAATAGGAAAAGAAAACATAAATAAAAGACTGACATTGAATCTATTCAAGAGTATATTAAGCAACACATATTATGGACAACCAAGCTTCTTAAATGTAGTGAAAACTGGACTAACATATGAAGAACAAGAAAAATTAATGTACAAAGATTATGTTAGTAACATTGTAGAAACAGGATTTATCCAAGACATCATAGAAGGAAAATATAATATAGAAGAAATAAGACAATACATAGAGAAAACAAAAATAAAAGAAAATATAACAAAAGAAATAGAAAAAATATACTCAAAAATAGAGAAAGACTACATAGAAAAAAATAAAGAAGTAGAAGAAATTCAAAGATATTTAAAAGAAAAAGTGATTCAAAGATGCTCAATGTGTGAAAATGAAATTGGATTAACAACAAATTATTCAGAAGGAAATTTTGTACCACTAGCAATAAGTAGTGATAATGCACGAAACTTCTTCTGGGAGCAAAATGTAAAAATGCCAATATGCGATATATGTAAACTAATTTTATTTTGCATACCAGCAGGAATAACAACAATAACCAAAACAGTAAAAGAAAATGGAGACTATAAAGAAAAACAAATATTAAGTTTTGTGAACCTAGATACAAGTATTGATAAATTATATAAAACAAATGTGAATTTTGGTAACAAATCAAGGTATGAGAATAGAGATGGAAATCCATACACAGAACTAATCTTAGACATGGTAGAACAAGACAAACAAGTAAGTACATGGCAATTGGAAAATATATTTGTAGTTGAATTTGAAGCAGAATATGGAGCATATAGTAGAATTGAATACTTCAATATAAAAAGATATGTATCAAGATTTTTTACAGAATATTCAGACAAAACACTTTCAAAAATAAGAGATTATAGATATAGACTACAAATAGTAGACTATATTTTAAAGAACAAAGATATCAAATATATAATAAATGACAGATTAAGAGATGAGCTAAATAAAGAAAATACAAATGGATACAATTCATTCTTAGCAACAAGAGTAAGAATGATACTAAATCTATTTAAAAAGGAGGACATTAAAATGGAAGAAATCACAAAAAATGATGCCAAATTAAAAGTATTGTATAACTTAGGAATACAAATGCATGAAGATTTAAAAAGAACAGGAGAAGAAAACAAAATTGATGGATATACATATAAAATGTTAAACAGCATAAAAGCAGGAAACAAAAAACAATTTATGGATATTGTTATAAGAATACATATGTCAATGGGAAAAGATATAAGCCCTATATTTATTGAAACAATGCAAACAGAAGGATTAGATTTTGAATCAATAGCACATAGCTTTTTAGCAGGATTAATATCAAATAAATACGAGAAAAAAGATGAAGATAGTGAAGCAAAAGCATAAAACTATTTATTAAAGAATTTACATAACAATTAAGAATGAAAAAGAGAAAGGAAGGAAATAAAATGGAGAATATAAGAAATAAAAAAGGATTATCAATTACAATGATATTTAAAGGCCAAAGTTTAAATTACGGGGAAGGAATAGGCAATATATCAGAACTAAAAAAATTAACAAGAGGAGATGGAAGTGTGTACACATTTGCATCAAGACAAGCGATAAGATATGACATAGTAAGACTTGGAAATAAAATGTTTGATTGGAATTTACAAGTAGTAAATAAAGAAAAAGGAACAATCCAATTTGATGACAAATTAACAATACAAGATTCAGAAGAAATGGATCTGTTTGGATATATGAAAACAGCAAAGAATGACGGTTCAAACATAAGAAGTGCAGCAGTAAGATTAAGTAATGCAATATCATTAGAAGACTATAAAAGTGATATGGAATTTTTAAACAACAAAGGACTAGCAGATAGAATAGGAGAATTTCCAAACCTTGCAAACATCGAACAACACTTAAGTTACTACACATACACAATAACAATAGACCTAGAAAAAATAGGAAAAGACGGAGAAATAGAACTACCAAACGAAGAAAAAGCAAAAAGAATAAACCAATTACTAGACATAGTAAAAATCCTAAACAGAGAAATAAGAGGAAGAGAAGAAAACTTAAGCCCAGTATTTGTAATAGGAGGAATGTATGACATAAACTCACCATTTTTCCTAGGAAGAATAAAACTAAACGGAAAAGACGGACAATTCAGTATAGACACAGAAATGTTAAAAGACACAGCAACATTAACAATAGGAGAAAACTCAATATCAGAAGACACGAAAATAGGAATAGTAAAAAATACATTCAAAAATGAAAAAGAAATAGAAGAAATGTTTGAAGGAAAAACAACAAACATAGAAAAATTCTTTGAAAATCTAAAAGAAAAAGTAGACGAATATTACAAAGCATAAAAGAAAGGATTGGTATAAATGAAAATATTAAAACTAAAACTATACCAAGAAACAGCATGTTATAAAAAGCCATTTGCCACAAAAGTAGCAGAAACATATCCATTGCCACCATACTCAACGGTAATAGGGATGTTCCATAAAATCTTGCAAGCACAACCAGGAGAATACTTTCCAATGAACATCTCTATACAAGGAAACTATGAAGGAATATTTAGCAACTATCAAAATTTAAGAATGTATAAAGGAAAAGACAAAGTAACATCAATGCCAAGAAATGTACATCAATTATTAAATGTCAATTTGATTATACATGTGCAAGCAGAAGATGACGTTATAGACCAAATATATAAAAACATAATAAACGGAACAGAAACCTTCACACTGGGAAGAAACGAAGACCTTGTAAGGATAGATGAAATTAAAATTTTAAAAGATGTAAAAGAAGTAGATGAATCAAAAATAGAAATTAATGCATATGTACCTGAATGGATAGATAACGAAATAGAAGGAATTAATTACAGACTAAATACTACATACAAAATAAAAAATGATATAAGACAATGGAACAAAGTAAATGTAAAATATATAGAAAAATATACTAATAAAGGTATTGAAGAAATATTGCAAGATGAAGACGGAGACAATATATATTTTTATAGTGAAAGGATGCCAAATGGAGTATAAATATTATGCAAAATCAGACCCAATAGAAACAATAAAAGAACACACAGACAAACTATTAGAAAACTTGGAAATATTAAAAAAAGAATATGGAGAAAAAATAACACAATCAATAGAAATGCCAGAAGAGAGATTTTGGCAACTAATGAAAATAGTATGCAAATATCATGATGCAGGAAAAGTATTTTCAGGATTTCAAAATGCAATAAGAGAAGCAATAGGAGAAGAACTAATACCAACAAAATTTAACAATCAAGAAATAAAACATGAACAAATATCTCCAATATTTGTACCATGCAAACAATATGAAATGACGAAAAAAGAAAGAAAACTAGTATATCAAGCAATTTATTATCATCACGAAAGAGATAATAAAATACACATAAACAGTGAACTACTAGAAGAAATAATAAAAAAAGATATAGAGCCAAACATCAAAAAAATAGAAAGAGAATTACAAATTGAAATACCAAAATTAAGTACATTGTATTTAGGAATGGTAGAAGGACAAGCAAGGATAACAGAAGGAGACGAATTATATAACGAATATTGCCTAATAAAGGGGCTATTACATAGACTAGACCATTGTAGTTCAGCATGGATAGAAGTAGAAGATGAAACAAAAGAAGAAATAGCAGATTTTGTCGAAGAATTTATGAAAAAGCAAAACTTCAAAGAAAACGATTTACAACAATTTGCGGAAAAAAATCAAGACAAAAATGTAATAATAATAGGCTCAACAGGAATAGGAAAAACAGAAGGAGCACTTTTATGGAGCAAAAACGATAAGACATTTTTCACATTACCTTTAAGAATAAGCATAAATGCAATATATGACAGAATAAAAGACACAATAGGATACAAACATGTTGGACTATTACACTCAACAGCACTAGACTATTTAGATGAAAAAGATGAAGAAAATGAATTTAACAAAATACAACAAGCAAGAAATTTATATGAAAAAATCACCACATGTACAATAGACCAAATCTTTCCATTTGTTTTTAAATACAGAGGATATGAAAAAATATATGCAACACTAAGTTACTCAAAAGTCGTAATAGATGAGATACAAGCATATTCACCAGAAATAGTAGCGGTACTATTAAAAGGGCTTCGCATGATAAACAACTTAGATGGAAAATTTATGGTAATGACTGCAACACTTCCCAGAATATATAGAGAAAAACTACAAGAAATGGGAATAAAATTTGAATATAATGAATTTATAAAAGATACAAAAAGGCATAAATTTGAAATAATAGACAAATCAATTAATGAAGACATAAAAGAAATAAAAGAAAAATCAAAAAATAAAAAAGTTTTAATAATAGTAAACACAATAAATAAAGCGATAGAATTATATAAAGCATTAAAAAATGATGGAGTAGAAAAAGTAAATTTATTACATTCAAGATTTAAACAAGAAGATAGAAGTGAAAAAGAAAGAAACATTAAAGATTTTTCAAAACAAGAAAATGAATCAGGAATATGGATAACAACACAAATAGTAGAAGCATCATTAGACATCGACTTTGATATGCTCTATACAGAAATGTCCACACTAGACAGTTTATTTCAAAGATTTGGAAGATGCTATAGAAGTAGAGAATATAAAGGGAAAGAACCTAATGTAAAAATTTATATAGAAGAAACAAGTGGCGTTGGATACATATATGACAAAGAAATATATCAAAAAAGTATTGATTTATTGCAAGAGTATAGCAGACAAATTCTAGAAGAAAAAACAAAAATAAATTTAGTTGATAAATTATATTCAAAAGAAATGCTACAAGATACTGATTTTTACAAAAAATTTAATGAAGCATTTCGAGTATTAGATAATATTATTGATTATGATACAAGTAAAAAAGATGCTCAAAAAATATTAAGAAATATTGATAATATTGATGTTATTCCTAAAATTATTTATGACAATAATCTAAATTTATTTGAAGAATATTCAATTGAGTTAGACAAAAAGAAAAAATATGAGTTAAAACGAAGAATAGATAAATTATTTATATCAATTAATAGTTCTAACAAATGGAAACTAGGAAATCTTATAACAGAATGTCCATACATTAAAGGAAAATATATTATTGATACAAAATATGATAAAGAAATTGGTTTGCTTTTGGAAAATGACGAAGAATATTCAATAAGTTCAAGAGAGTTGTAAGATATGTTGCAAGTTACAGATTAAATCATATAGTAATAAAAATGAGGCTTGCAACAAATTTATTAAAGAAAAGCAAAGAAATTATTTTGTGTAGAAAGAGATGATGTAATGAATGTTACAGGAATAATGATTTACTATTATTTCATATGTTATAGAAGACTATGGTATTTTGCAAATCAAATCAATATGGAACAAAATAGTGAATTAGTAGAAATAGGAAAAATAATTGATGAAACAACATATAGCAAAGAAAAGAAACAAATTCTAATTGACAATACAATAAATATAGATTTTATAAAGAATGGAGCAGTACTACATGAAGTTAAAAAGACAAAATCAATTGAAGATGCTGGAATATGGCAAATAAAATATTATATGTATTATTTAGAAAACAAAGGTGTAAAAAATATACAAGCAAAAATCGATTTTCCGCTTTTAAGAGAATCAAAAGAAATAATATTAGAAGATGAAGATAGGAAAATATTAGATAATGTAATAAAAAACATACAAGAAATAGTAGAAATGGACAAACCACCCAAAACAATTAATTCAAAAATATGTGCTAAATGTTCATATTATGATTTATGTTATGTATAAGGAGGAAGACATGAAACAATCTTATTATTTATATAGAAGCGGGAGACTACAAAGAAAAGACAACACTTTAGAAATTGTATACAAAGATAATACAAAGAAATCAATACCAGTAGAAAGAGTCAACGATATATATGTAATGACAGAATTAGATTTTAATACAAGTTTATTAAACTTTTTATCATCATATGGAGTAAATATACACTTTTTTAACTATTATGGATTTTATACAGGAACATATTATCCGAAAGAATCACTTGTTTCAGGAAAATTACTTATAAAACAAGTTGAACATTACAAGGACAAAGAAAAAAGATTAAACATTGCAAAAACATTTATAGAAGCTGCATCATACAATATTTACAGAAATTTAACATATTACAATAATAGAGGAAAAGACTTAAAGAAATATATGGAAGAAATAGACTATTTAAGAAAACAGATAAATTTGTGTAAAGATGTACCAGAATTGATGGGAATAGAAGGAAATATAAGAAAAGTATATTATGATTCATGGAATATAATAATAAATCAAGATATAGCATTTGAAAAAAGAGTAAAAAATCCACCTGATAATGCAATAAATTCGCTAATTTCATATGTCAATACAATTATATATACAAGAGTACTAAGTGAAATTTATAAGACACAATTAAATCCAACTATAAGTTATTTACATGAACCATCAGAAAGAAGATTTTCTTTATGCTTAGATATTTCCGAAATCTTTAAACCAATCATAGCGGATAGACTAATTTTTTCAATGTTAAATAAAAAACAGATAACGGAAAAGGATTTTGAAGATGGATTGAATTTTACATATATAAAAGATAAGGCAAGAAAAGAGATTACAAGAGAAATTGATTTAAGACTACAAACAAAGATTAAACATAAAAAATTGGGCAGAGAGGTTAGTTACGAGTATTTAATGAGATTAGAAGTTTATAAGCTAATCAAACATTTATTAGAAGATGAAAAGTATGAAGGGTTTAAAATGTGGTGGTAATATGTATGTTATTTTAGTGTATGATATTAATTTAGAGGATAAAGAAGGAAAAAAAGTCCTAAGAAGAGTGTTTAAAACATGCAAAAAATATTTGGTGCATATTCAAAATTCTGTATTTGAAGGCGAGTTATTAGAGTCTCAAGCATTAAAGTTAAAGGCTGAATTAAATAGATGGATTAGAGATGATAAGGATAGTGTTATTTTCTTTAAGAGTAGAAGCCAAAGGTGGTTAGAAAAGGAGTTTTGGGGAAAGATTGAGGATGATGTGACAGATAATTTTTTATAAATATCTGTCGATGTGAAATATGCCTAAAATCCGTGGTTAACGACAGATAGAAAATTTGTTGGAATATAAAGATTTATTTGAATTTATATTTTGTTTTTGCTTTTTATGTGGTAATATGTGTATAGATAGACAGATTGTATGATTATAATTGGCGTGCAGTAAGGTGCATTTTTTTACCTGTAGTTATTTAAATATAGTAGAATGTAAAGAAGCGAGGTTAAGTGTGTTGGAAGTAATGTGAATGAGGTAGTTATTTAAATATAGTAGAATGTAAAGTCATTAATTAGACACCCTGATTTCATACCTAGTAAGTAGTTATTTAAATATAGTAGAATGTAAAGCAATTTCTTTGGATTTTTTCTGCATTTCAATAATAATGTAGTTATTTAAATATAGTAGAATGTAAAGTTTAATATTATTAATCCTTTTTTCTTTGGGTTGCTGGTAGTTATTTAAATATAGTAGAATGTAAAGGTATTAGGAAAAGGCGATTTAGCTTTTGTTCATGTAGTTATTTAAATATAGTAGAATGTAAAGCTGTATCCAAAACATAAATTTCCACCATCACATAGTAGTTATTTAAATATAGTAGAATGTAAAGAGCGAAGAACGTATTACAGGTTTGCAAAATACTGTTGTAGTTATTTAAATATAGTAGAATGTAAAGAACAATAAAAGGTTCACATTAGACTTGGTAGAACCAAGTAGTTATTTAAATATAGTAGAATGTAAAGGACTATAGTTAAGCGTGTTGAGCCATTTTTGGATAGGTAGTTATTTAAATATAGTAGAATGTAAAGTTAAGTCTGTTTTGTCCATATTAAATGCTTGACTTAGTAGTTATTTAAATATAGTAGAATGTAAAGAATAAACTAAAAGACGATAAAATAATAAAATATTTATGTAGTTATTTAAATATAGTAGAATGTAAAGTTTTATTTCATAATCACCACCGCCAAAACCACAGTCTGGTAGTTATTTAAATATAGTAGAATGTAAAGTATGGATATTCTATAAATCATATTATTGGAAATGGTAGTTATTTAAATATAGTAGAATGTAAAGTTCGAAACTGCTATGACCATGGATCGGACAAATAAACGGTAGTTATTTAAATATAGTAGAATGTAAAGTTGATTTTTAATAAAAACATTTAATTTTTGCTTATGTAGTTATTTAAATATAGTAGAATGTAAAGTTAAATATGTATTTGATATAACCTCTTTATTACCGCGTAGTTATTTAAATATAGTAGAATGTAAAGAAATATTTGAACCGTCATAGATAACTTTTCCTTCTGTAGTTATTTAAATATAGTAGAATGTAAAGACTTGTTGCAAAAGGTTTCCGTTTGCAGTTATTAGTAAGTAGTTATTTAAATATAGTAGAATGTAAAGGTATAACGCATCAAAATAAAAAATGGGGCATATTTGGTAGTTATTTAAATATAGTAGAATGTAAAGATTATTTTCTCTTTTTCTTCTAGCATAGATAAAACTGGTAGTTATTTAAATATAGTAGAATGTAAAGATAGTAGAAGATGGAAATATGACAGTACGTTTTATAGTAGTTATTTAAATATAGTAGAATGTAAAGGTAAGAAAATATTTTAAATATTTAAGAGAACGAAGTAGTTATTTAAATATAGTAGAATGTAAAGATCACTCTTAACGGCGGGTCTACTGATGGATATAATGTAGTTATTTAAATATAGTAGAATGTAAAGCAATCACATTTACATTTCCAAACAATCGAACCACTAGTAGTTATTTAAATATAGTAGAATGTAAAGAAAGAGTTAAAAGATGTTATTGGATTTTATGAAAACAAGTAGTTATTTAAATATAGTAGAATGTAAAGACAGAAGATGAAGATTTTACAAGAATATTTGCAAGTATGTAGTTATTTAAATATAGTAGAATGTAAAGTTATTAAGTTTTATATATCACTGCATACAAATTATAAAGTAGTTATTTAAATATAGTAGAATGTAAAGAGTTGTGCCAAATTCTACCCCTTTATCGTATAACATAGTAGTTATTTAAATATAGTAGAATGTAAAGTATTCTCACCTTCTTTCTTTTTAGTATCGGGTTGTGTAGTTATTTAAATATAGTAGAATGTAAAGAAAACTCTTTCAAAAATAAGAGTAGAATATGGAATATTAAGTAGTTATTTAAATATAGTAGAATGTAAAGTTATATGATTTTCTTAAATCTTTATCTATGTCATAATCAAGTAGTTATTTAAATATAGTAGAATGTAAAGGAGGTTAAAGTTTGTTTTGAGAATCTAAAAGATTCTTGTAGTTATTTAAATATAGTAGAATGTAAAGCTTGCTGATACATTACAAAATTGCTTACAAAATCTAGTAGTTATTTAAATATAGTAGAATGTAAAGGCCGAAGGTAGAGACTTTGATATAAATGATTTTGCGTAGTTATTTAAATATAGTAGAATGTAAAGCGGTTTGGAACTGAAGCACAGCAATATTCATACATGTAGTTATTTAAATATAGTAGAATGTAAAGGTTTTTTGGCAAAAGCTCAAGTGATTTAGCTGTAGTAGTTATTTAAATATAGTAGAATGTAAAGATGGAAATTCATGTATTAAATTAACAATACTTGTAGTAGTTATTTAAATATAGTAGAATGTAAAGAAATAAAAAATGTAGAAATATCAAGGAAAACATCCACTTATGTGATAAAATAAATAAAAATTTTATCGCAAAGGAGATTTTTTTTTAATAGAAAAGAGAGAAGAAAAAAATAAACATATTAGAAGATTTAGTAAGAATAATAAAACAATATTTTCCAGAATTAATGAATAAATTTGAAGAACTAACAGATGTAAGGCATCCGTCATATGAAAAATATAGTTTGAAAGTTATATTTATAGTAAAGGTTAATAGCTTTAATGTGTGAAATAAATGCATTTAAAAGACTAGCAAAGAAAATAAAAAACATACCCAAGATTAAAAATAATAATAGGAGCAGATGCATTATATGCAAGTAAGACAATAATGGATATATGTAAGGAAAACAAGTGAAAATATGTAATAAGATTTAAATAAGGAAGAATACCAACATTATACAATGAATTTAAAACAGTAGTAGAAAAAATAATGAAAGTAAAAAAGAAAATTATGAATATGTAACAAAATTAGATTATCAAGAAGGAAAAGATAGAAAATAGAAAACGAAGGATTTAATGTTCAAAAAAACGGAACATTTGATATAGGCATTTGTATAGTAAAAATCAAGTAGCAATAAAAATACATTGCACCTGTGGATAAGATATCAAAAAATAGTATAAAAAGAGTATAACTAAATATATTACCCAATATTACCATATTTTGAATAACGAAAATGATTATTTTTAAATTTACTCTTTTTTTCTGTACTTTTTTCAATTTAACTATAAAAAACCATACAATTATGATATAATTTTCAAAAAAAAGGAGGACAAGTCATGGATTTAACAATAAATGTAGAAAACTACAAACTAAACATAAGAGCAGCAGGGATAATAGAACACAACGGAAAAATATTAGTACACAAAGAAAAAAGCAAAGACCACTATGCACTAATAGGAGGAAGAGTAAAAATAGGAGAAGATTCAGAAAAAACAATCAAAAGAGAAATCAAAGAAGAACTTGGAAAAGAAATAAAAACAACAGGATATATAGCAACAATAGAAAATTTCTTCGAAGAAAAAGGCCAAAAATATCACGAAATACTATTTGTGCACAAAGCAGAATTCATAAACGAAGAAGACAAAAAAATAGAACAAACACTAAAAAATGTAGAGGGCAAAGAAAACTTACGCTATGAATGGATAGAAAAAAGCAAAATAGAAGAATATAAAATCCTACCAGGAACAATAAAAGAAATCTTAAAAGAAAACAAAATTCCAGTACATAAAATAAACAATGATTTAAAAAATGAAATTGAACCAAAAGAAGTAGATAATATATTAAACAAAAATGCCAATTCAGAAAAAGAAAAATGCTGTGGATGTATTATAATAAATGATAATAAAGTACTACTAATCAAGCAAATACAAGGACATTGGGGATTCCCAAAAGGACATGTAGAAAAAAATGAAACAGAACTTGAAACAGCAGCAAGAGAAGTGAAGGAAGAAACTAATTTAGATGTAGAAATTGATGCTAATAAAAGATATACAATGGAATATGTAACAGATAAAGGAAAGCTAAAACAAGTAGTGTTATTTGTTGCAAAATGTACAGGAGGAGAAATAAAAGCACAGGAATGTGAAGTTAATGAAATAAAATGGTTAGATTTCGATGAAGCAGTTGAAACAATTACATATGAAAATACTAGAGAATTATTTAAGAAAATACTTAAGGATATAAAAGGTTAAAAAAAATAATTAAATATTTATCCACAAAATTGAAACAATATAGAAAAAGTAACAAGGAAACAAAAAATGAAAGAAAACAAAACACTATACAAAATAGCAAAAGCAATATACAGCAAATTGTTAAAAATAATATATAGACCAACAGTAAAAGGAACAAAAAACATACCAGAAAAAGGAGCAATTATCTTTGTAGGAAACCACAAGCACGCATTTGACCCAATAATGGTAATGTCAAACACAAACAGAATAGTACACTACATGGCAAAAGAAAGCCTATTCAAAGGAATACACGGAAAAATTTTTGAAAGCATTGGAACTATAAAAGTACACAGAAACAAAAGTAATCCTGTAGCCATATTAAAAGCAGAAAGAGTACTTAAGCAAGGTGGAGCAGTTGGGATTTTTCCAGAGGGAACAAGAAACAGGACAAACCAAGAACTTTTAAAATTTAGATATGGAGCAGTCAAAATTGCCCAAAAAACAAATACACCAATAATTCCATTTGCAATAAAAGGCAACTACAAACCATTCAGAAAAGGCTTATCAATCGAATTTGGAAAACCAGTAAATATCAGTAAAATGGAAGTAGAAGAAGCAAATAATTATATTAAGAATGAAGTATTAAACATACTTAGGAAGTAGAAAAGGTTGGAAAAATTATTTTTTTTCAACCGAATTTCTACCTTGAGGAAGGAATGAAATTAAACATGAAAAGGATTTTTATAGTAAACGAAAGTGCTGGAAGAGGAAAAAGCAAAAAAATCATACCCAATATTGAAAACGAATGTAAAAATCAAAACATTGAATTTGAAATTAGATATATAACAAAAGAAAAAAGTGGATATGACATTGCACTTGAATACAAAGATAAGGAATACGTGATATATGTTGTAGGCGGAGATGGAACTTTAACACTTGTGCTACCTGCATTAGTTGGCACAAAAAACAAACTTGGTATTATTCCATCAGGCTCAGGAAATGATACATATAGAACAATAAAAAATCTACCTAATAAAGAAACACTGATAGATATAGGAAAAATTAATGACAAATACTTCATAAATGTAGCATGTACAGGAATTGATGCTGAAGTAGCAAACAATATTGACAAATTAAGGAATACTATAATACCAACAAGTCAACTATACAATGCAAGCATCGTATATACTTTCATAAAGTTCAAACATAAAAAAATGAAGTTGAAAACCAGTGTAAAAAACATTGAAACCCAATATACAATTTTAAGCATTTGTAATGGAGCGTATTATGGCGGCGGCTATAATATTGCACCAAAATCAACATTAACAGATGGTCTTTTAGATGTCTATTATGCAGAAAAAATGTCAAAAATAAAAATGATTCCATTAATTTTAAGGCTGAAAAAAGGAAAACATGAAGGAAAAAGAAGAATTCATAAATTTAGAACGAATCACGTGGAATTAGAACTTGATGAAAAAATTACTTTTAATGTTGATGGAGAAAAATTAACGGGAAATAAATTTATAATTGATGTTTTACCAAAATCAATTACATTATTTAATGATAATGATTTTGTAGAAAAAATTTTGAAATAAAA
>CAKOWP010000022.1 GCA_934122385.1 uncultured Clostridia bacterium
CTGACACACCCAGGGTGAACAAATCATAAATTAATTTTATCAATTTAGGGTGTCCTAATCAAAAATTATTGACAGTACCTATTGTAAAAAAATGTAAAAAACAAAACCAATTTTAGTAGCAAAATCGATTTTGTTATATTTATTTACATACCCTTATCTACATATACTTTTTCGTTTGGGTAATACATTTCTAATTTTTCTCTTGCCATTTGTTCTATAAATTCTTTTGAATTTACATTTTCTTTTTCTGAATTAAGCTCATCATTGTATGATTTTTGAGTTTCTATTTTGCTAGCAAGTTCTTTACTATTTGCACTATATTGATTTAATACTTTTTGTTGATTTATCAATGTAAATATTGCATACCCTAAAACTAATAATATTAATAATCTTTTATACAATTTTTTCTTTTTCATAAGTATCTCTCCAGTCTAAATAACATATAATATATATTTCTACTTTTTTTTCAAAAATCCTGCTTATTTTTTGAAAAAATTGTAATATTTAAGAATGAACTTTATTTTTGGGTGATTTTAATACATTTTTTAACTTATTTTGACTTTTTATTTTAAATTTACCAATGTTTATTGTAATAAAATTTATTGGTCGAATAATTAATTTTTTAATAAATTTTATTAGTAATTTTATTGGCATTAATATAATTGATATAATTTTTTTGATTATTTTTATGATTTTGACATTTATGTTTATAAAGTATTTGCTGAATAATATCATATAAATTAAACACCCTAAAAATACTCCTAAAAACATGTAAAAACGTACTTCTCCATTACTAAAGGTAAATATAGAGTAAAGTAATATAAAACCTGTTAAAATCCAAAATAATATATCTTGCATATATGTAACAACGTCTGATGTTTTAAAACTTTTTCGTAGGATTCTGAATATGTCAAATAATATTCCTATTACGATTCCATTTATAGTAAATATCAAAAATAAATTTGCTTGATTTGCAACCATAATTTCTCAGTCCTTTGTTTATTTTAAATTTTGTCTGTCAATTTTCATTACTTATTATTTGAAAATTTTACTTATTAAATTTCCTTTGTTTTTTTCTGTTTCTTTGTCACTATAAGCTAAATAAGATATATCTCCCTCTATTATTACTTCTGATGTATCTATACTTAATTTGTTTATTCTTAAGTTTTCACCTTTTACAGTTAATAATCCGAGTTCTGTTTCTACCATTACTACTTGGTCATCAAAACTTAATACATCATTTACACCTGATATGCTTAGCTTCCCCCTATTTTCTAATATTAGGTTTTGTATTACTCCAGTGTTTATTGTTTTTCTTTCATCAATAGTCATATAGTATCACAATCCTTTCTAAAATGTATAAATATTATTTATAGCTTTTTCCTGTTTCTCTGATATTTATATATATTCACAGGTTGTCTTTTTTAGAACTTTAAAAAAACAAAATACAGAAAAAAGAAGTGCTACATTGTAACACTTCTTTGATTTGTTAGGAAACTTATCTATTTACCAATATGCTTCCTAGGGCTTTTTTAATGAATAATCCTCCTTTATCTTCTGTTAATATTTCGTCTAAATCTTTTTTAGACAAAATACCATTTTGCATTAGTCCACCTACAATTAGTTCTAATTCTTTTTTGTGTTTATTTAATGTGTCCGTTGCGTAAGTTTCTGCTTCTTCAAGGATTTTATCGATTTCTTGGTTGATGTTTTCTATTGTGTTCTTATCACACAATATTTTTTCATTGTCTTCTTCATATACGTGATTTTTAAATAAATCACTTAGACCATATGACATCACCATTTTTTTAGCAATATTGGTTGCTTTAGCCAAATCAGATGAAGCTCCAGATGAAATCTCACTCGAATACATTTTTTCTGCTATTCTGCCAGCTAACATTTTACCAATTAACTGAATATAATATTGCTTGGTATTTGAAGGTACCTGGCTTTCATCGATTTCGTCAACATTAACTCCAAGATAATTTTCGGCAGGCATAATGGATACAGCTAATGTACATGAACAACGCTTTAGTTCATTTGAAAAATGCTGTAAAATAAAGTGTCCTGCTTCGTGATAAGCTGTTGCCATCTTTTGCTTTATGGACATATTATCAAATTGCTTTTTACGTATAGAAAAGTTTGACAATATGTCTTCTTTTATAACCTGATGTCGTCCATTTAATTCTGCTACGACCATAGATCTGTCAATTAAATCTAGTGTCCTATCTGGATTTCTTGTTTCATAATTAAAACATGAAGCGTTAAGAATAGTGGAATCAACTAAAGATTTTGAGATAGTTGTTTTATGGAAATCTTCTAATCGGGAAATCTGATTTTTTATCATATCATAGACTTCATCTGAATGAGGTTCTTTTACAATGATTTTTTCAAATCTCCTTTTTAGTGCTCCATCTTTTGAAAAATACTTTTCATATTCTTTTTTTGTTGTTGCTCCAATAACCCGTGTTTCGCCTCTTGCCAAAATTGGTTTTAAGGCATTTGCTAAATCCAGGTCACCATCTCTACAAGCTCCTGCTCCAAGAATTGTATGAATTTCATCAATGAACAAAATACAGTTTGGATTTTGCTCTAAAAATTTGATTAGTTCATTGAATCTTTCTTCTGCTGAGCCTCTGTACTGTGTTCCAGCTAAAATAGAATTTACTTCTAAAACAACAATTTTTAAATCTTTGAATTTTTCATAGCAGTTTCCTGTTGCTATTTTCCATGCAAGTTTTTCTACAATTGCTGTTTTCCCAACACCTGGTTCACCAACTAAAATAGCATTCCTTTTTGTGGCTTTTGACAAAATCTGTATTAACAGATTTGTTTCCTCTTCCCTTCCAAGAATATTACATTTGGTTTCTTCTGGTGAAAATTTTTCATTCATTACGTATAAGAAACTTGATAATTTTCTTGGAATTGCCATTTTAGTTGTTTTTGTATAGAATTTTTCACCTATTGTTTCTGGTATCTCAGTGTTTTCTCCTACACAAGATACTAATAAGTCCAAATACTCATCAGTATATGTCTCTGTAAGTGCTGCAAAAACAAAATCTTGATTAACCATATTGGTATTATATGATTCTTTCGCTAAGTCTATTGCAAAGATAAATGTACTCAACAGTTCTGTTGAGATTACAAATGTATGACCATCAACAATTAAATTTGTTTTTTCGGTGCTATCCATTTTTTTAGTTTGCCAAAATTCAGTTATTTTTTCAGTAATTTTTTGGTTATCCATATTATTCTTAAGTAAATAACTATGGAATGAGTTTTTTTCTCTTAACGCAAGTACTCCTAATATCAACCTCCTTGTTAAACAACTGGCATTAAGCCGTTTTGATACCTCTTCAGATATTAGCAGCAATTCTACTAAATCTGGACTAAAAAATATTTGATTACTCATAATATGCCTCCTTATGTTATGTAAAATTTGTATGCTATAATTCTACAACTTATTTACATAATTGTCAATATGCTATGTTGTTATCTATAAGAAAAAAACGCAAAACCCAAGTTAAAATTATAACTTAAATTTTGCGTTTTCATAACTATAAAATTAAATGAATTTTGTACACTATTGGCCGATATCTTACTCCAAAGGAATCCAAAGTACTTTTTTCCTTTTTATTAAGTTTTCGTATATAAGTGTGTTTCTTTTCCTTACTTTTAAAATGAATTTCCTTTATTAAGGAATTATTTATTTTACCAATTTTAAAAAACTCTCTGGTGGTAATTAAATATAAATATGGTTCAATTCTATAACCAATGTCCTCGATAATTTTAATTTCCTGACAAGTAAGCCTCCGTTCTAGCACTTTTTTTCCATTTGCCTTATAGCGTCTTAATTGTTCCCGTAATTTAACATACTGAAAATCCTTATCTTTCATATAAGTCCTCCTTAATTTTACAGTTAAAAAGTTACTAAAGAATTAAATCTTTATATAAGTATAACACAAATTTGTATTTTTTTAAAGATATTTTTATTTTTTATTTTAAAAAGTATTGAAAAATTAACTATTTTATTATATAATTTTTACGGAACTTATTTATGTATACTTATATTTATATTTATATAAGTAATCTTTATGAAAAGGAGTAAAAATATGGCTACACGAAAATTTTTTATTTTAGGACTTCAGTCCTTGATTTCAAGTACTGACTCTACACTTCGGTTTGGAAATGATAACACAATAGTTATACCATTTCCGGAAGGAATTGACGAATTACATAAACTCTCAATTCACTTTAATGAAAAAGGAAGAGTTGCTAAAAAACTTTTGGATTATTTTTCAACATTTAAAATTGAAGCATTGCTTTCTGAGAAAGGAGTTATCCAAGAAAATGGTTCATACTTAAAATTCGAAAAAGGCTATCGGGATGTTTCTGTTCCGGAAAATCTTGGTAACATTTCAAGATTCGAAAAAAGGAGAATTGAAATTGCACTGGGAATGAAGAAAAAAGGTATAAAAGCAATTATTATTTCTAAGAATCCTGCTTTTAGGATGAAACTTAATGATATTAAACTTGCGGCACAGCCATTTAAGGATGATATTTTTCCTCCATTAAATGAGCAGTATACTGGTAGGATTAATTGTAAGATGAGTGAAGAAAAGTTCGATTTGTTCTCCTCTCAGGGATATCTCACAAAAAAAGATATTTTGGAAAATTCAAAAATTGAATGGATTACAAATCTCTTTTTAAATATCTCTTCTGCAACTATCCCATCTCATTCTATTTTGGCACGATATGATGGAAGTAAAATTGTTCCTCTAAGATTTTCAGAAAGTCATCCTTTCGGAATTTCGGCAAAAAAAGCAGGACAGCACATGGCATTGGAAGCTTTACTAACAAACCCTGAGGACGCACCTATTGTAATACTTAAAGGTGGTGCGGGAACTGGCAAAACTATATTATCCCTTGCATGTGGTTTGCAAAATACCTATGCGTCGTCATTAGATGAGGAAAAATATTCTCAAATAATGATAACAACACCTACAGAAACTCTTCGAGAGGAAAATTTAGGATTTCTTCCAGGCGAACTTGAGCAAAAGTTTGATCCGTATCTTGGTGGAATTATGGATAATCTGAATATTTTAGTTAGTAATAAATTTAAAACGAAGAAATTTACTAATGCTGATTTAATTAATTCTAATAATTCAGAAAAAGAAGATAACCTAAAAGCAGAAAACTCAAAGCCGAGAGCTGATAAAAATGTTAAAAAAAATGATTCAAAGCCAAAAACGGAAAGTAAACCTACAACGAAACAAATTGTAAACAAATTCTTTTCTTCAGGTATTATTGTTATGCAGTTGATAGGACATCTTAGAGGACGTAGTATAACAAATACAATTTTTATTATTGATGAAGCACAGAATATCGAACCTTCTGTAATAAAAAGTATTGTTACGAGAGCTGGAAAAGGTTCAAAGTTTGTTTTTATTGGTGATCCAACTCAGATAGACAATCCAGATCTTAATGAAAGATATAATGGATTAGTATATCTTTCTGAAAAAATGAAAGGCAATCATATGTGTTGGCAGGTCACCTTAGAAAATGAAGAATCAGTAAGGAGTAAGCTTGCTTATGTAGCCGCAAAAATTTTGTAGTTATTACAAAATTTTTAGCAGTAATATCCCCTCAAGTTTTATGTGTGAGGGGATATTTACTTTTATATTTGTTATTTTATAATTATATTATGCACTTTTTTCAAAAAACCATCATCCACTATTCCTTTAAAATCAACCGAAATCTTAGACTCAGAAACATTAAACTCGAGCATTTCTAGCTTATTCTTTTGAATAATATCTAACAGATTCTTAATAAAATCATAATTTCTAATAATTCCATTACCAACAACAGAAATTCTAGAAATATCCTTTTTAACAGCACTCTTAATAGTATTTTCCTCAATAATATCAGTAATAATAGTACCAGCCTTATTATCAAAAGTAGATTTTGTTATAATAGGGATTTTAAATTTTTCACCTATTTCAGCACATCTATTGTGAAGAACTTTAGCACCTTCGCTGGAAATTTCCATCATCTCATTATACGAAAGTGCTGGAATTTTTTTAGCTTCTGGAACTTTATTAGGGTCTGTTGTGTACACTCCATCTACATCGGAAAAAATGTAACATTCTTTAGCTTTTAAAGCTGCAGCAATTGCAATGGCTGATGTATCTGAGCCCCCTCTCCCCAATGTCGTAATATCAAGATTTTCGTTATATCCTTGAAAACCAGCAATTATGACTATTTTCCTTTTTTCAAGTTCTTGTAAAATTCTTGTAGTATCTATATTTTTAATAATTGCGTTTTGATTTGTATTGTCTGTAAGTATTCCCGCTTGCCATCCTGTAAGCGATATTGATTTATATCCCATTTTATTTAATAATATACTTAATTTTGAAATTGAAATTTGTTCTCCTGAACTAAGTAACATATCCATTTCTCGAAAAAATTCAAGATTTGTTGATGTATTTTTTTTAGAATTTGATGAGCATTTCTCAATGCCAGAATTCTTTGTGTTTTTATTATATTTTGTATTTTCTTCTATTAGTTGTGAAGCTTCATTTATTAATTTGTCCGTTGTTTTTCCTTGAGCTGAAAGTATTACGACTATGTTATTTTCTTTATTATACATATCTATAATTTTTTGAGCTACAATTTTTAACTTATTATTGTCTGCTACTGAACTTCCTCCAAATTTCATTACTATTGTGTCCATATGGACCACCTCTTTTAAATAATATATAAAGCCTTATTTTAGTAAAAATATGGCTCTTTATATATTATGCAAAAAAAGAACTATGTTTCCATAATTCTTTTAGTTAAATTTATTGGTAAGTAAACTGATTTACACATTTTTTGTTCACTTTAAAATTTATAAATTTTGTTTTAAATAGCTTTCCATAAAACCATCTAAATCTCCATCCATGACTGCTTGAACATTACCAACTTCATAATTTGTTCTATGGTCTTTAACCATTGTATATGGGCAAAAAACATAAGAACGAATTTGGCTTCCCCATGCAATGTCTCTTTGCTCACCTTTCAAATCTTCGATTTTTTCTTTGTGTTCTTGCTCTTTTAAATCAAATAATTTCGATTTTAACATTCGCATAGCAGTTTCTCTATTTTGGATTTGTGAACGTTCTGATTGACAGGCAACTACTGTATTTGTTGGAATATGCGTAATTCTTACAGCTGATGATGTTTTATTTATGTGTTGGCCACCTGCTCCAGATGCACGGTATGTATCTATTCTTAAGTCATCTGGATTAATATTTATTTCTATATCTTCTGTTATTTCTGGCAATACTTCAACTGATGCAAATGATGTATGTCTTCTTCCACCACTATCAAATGGTGAAATTCTAACTAATCTATGTACACCTTTTTCACTTTTCATGTATCCATACGCATTTTGACCTATTATTTCAAATGTAACACTTTTTATTCCTGCCTCTTCTCCTTCAAGATAATCTAATTCTTTTACTTCATATTCATTTTTTGTGGCCCATCTTGTGTACATTCTGTATAACATTTCTGCCCAGTCTTGTGATTCAGTTCCACCTGCACCTGGGTGTATTGTGACAATAGCATTATTTGCGTCATATTTGCCTGATAAAAGTGTTTCTAGTTCTAACCTTTCTAATTCCCTTTGCTCCTTTTTTGTACTCTTTATTATGTCTTTTAAAAGCTCTTCTTCAAAACTTTCTTTTACTAATTCGGATAGTTCTAATGAATCGTTTATTTCTTTTTCAAGTTCTCTATATTTTATAACTTTGCTTTTTATTCTTTTTATTTCTGATAATACTTTTTTTGTCTCTTCATTATTTGTTGTCCAAAAATCTGGGTTTGCTGTTTTTTCTTCTAGTTTGCTAAGTTCTTCTTCTAATTTAGCAATGTCAAAGAGACTCACCTAAATTCTGTAATTTTGATTTTAATTCTTCTAGTAATCTAATATTTTCTTCAAGTTCTAACATTTTTTCACTCTCCTTATTTTTTATTCCATTCTTTTAATTTTTCTTCCAACAAGTTAAAATCAACAGTATTTTTAATATAACCAATATCTTCTTTCTTTATTTTTTGATTATATACTAATTTTGCATTTTTTATTATTTTTTCTGAATTTTTGTTTATGTATCTTATTTCACTTAATATAACATTCTTATATTTTAAATCTTTTTCATTTGATATTATATATGGTTCTAATTCTGTTATTGGAACTGGTATCATATTGCTTATTCTTAAAGTTCCATATAAATGATTTCTCTCATATATTCTCATTATTGTTTTAGTATCTTTTCTTATTATTTTATTTTTTTATCAATATAATCAGATGTCTTTGGGGAAGACATTGGTACATAATAATTAAGTGAATTTATTTCTAATACAACTCCAACATATTTTCTTTCATATTTTCTTATTTCTTCCTTGTTGTCATAAACTTTATTTTCAAATTTTCTTAAATATTTTATATATTCATCGTTTACACTATACAAGTTTAACTTCATAGTCTACCTCCTTGATTAAAAATAAGAGAAGCATATCTTTTGGATATCTCCTCTTGATTTTAAATTTCTCATTTGAAGGCTGTGAAACACCCGATTTATAATCTTCTCATTTAAAGGCTGTGAAACACCCGATTTATAATCCTCTCATTTAAAGGCTGTGAAACACCCGATTTATAATCCTCTCATTTGAAGGCTGTGAAACACCCTGATTTTCTATATTTATTATACTCTTTTTGCTTTGTGATTGTCAAGTATATTTTATAATAAATATTAATATATTTTATGCATTTTTTATTAATTATACACATATTTTTTTATTCAAAATACTTTTTTAAGTTTATTCTTTCTTTAATTATGTTATCATTACTAAATATATAAGTCAAGAAAATTTGAAAATAAAAAAGTAAAAGTTGATATTACATAAGTCAAGAAAAACTCCAGCTCTATTAGAACTGGAGTTTGTGTGAGTACTGAAAATTAGTTCTCTGTCTGCTTTGTTATAAGGTTACTACTAATTCTTTGTAATTTGGGCACATTCTTTCTAAAAATGTTTCATAAGTCGCTAATACTTCTTCTGGAGTTTTCCACTGTCTATAAGCATCTTTGGTAAGAGTTTCTCCTGTTACCATATCATTTGCTCTCATACAGTCCTGACTAAGTTCGTCTATTAATATGATTTTCTCATTCAGGATTCCAAACTCCATTTTCAGGTCAACAAGTTTGATTCCGGCATCTTTGTAGACTTTTCTTAAAATATCTCCAATTTTTGAAAGCATCTTGTCTGCTTCATCAAATTGCTCCTTAGTCATAAGATGAAGTCCTGTAATATAACTTTCATTCATTGTTGGGTCGTCAATTCCACCTGTTAAGCTGACATCAATTTTTGCGTCATATTTATTAAGTGGTGGATCAAATTTCTGTCCATCTTTAACAAAAATCGGAAAAAGTCTGACAACGGAACCTGCCGCATAATATCTTCTAATCCATTCAATTGGTATTGGTCGACAACGCTTTATTAAAATTGCTAATTTTCCATTGATGTTGAAGATTTTGTCTACAACTCTTTCTGTTGGAATATCATTTTTCTCCATAAGATTTAAGAAAAACATCGTTGCATACATCCGGTACACATCTGTGCCTTCGATAGCACCTTCACGTTTATTGGTTACACTTCTAAGATGTGGTTTGTAAAACATAATTGCTGTTTCGTCATCCAAAGCATATATTGTTTTAGATTTTCCATCTGCAATGACTTCTAATTTTGAGAAGTCAATTTCCTTTAAGTACTGATATTTTTTAATTAAGTCCTTCATGTTCTAATGTCTCCTTTACTTTGTTTACATTCTCCTGCATCGAATTTGATGTATCAACATCAACAATTTTCATGTTAGTGTTTTCTCTCAGGAATTTAACAGCTTCTTCGTATTTTTCTTCATAATACTTTAACGATTCTAAATCTTCAAATTCATCATGATTTGCTCTCAACTTATTTCTTTCACATGCTGTCTCTGCACTAATTTTGCAATAAAACAGTATATCTGGAAGTGGTTCCCAAGCTTTTATTACTTTTAAAGCCTGTTCTTTTCCATCTGCTAAGTTATCTACTAAAGCTGTCAAAATTGATCTGTCATAAACAGTATTTACTACTTTTCTAGCTGACCAATGCTGTTTTCCTACGATTTCAGCCCATAAAAGATATTTTTTATCTTTCCAAAGCTCAAATGCATCTTTTCCTGCTTTCCCTGAAAATGGTTCAACTAAAACTACCTGAGATTTTTTAAATAAGCCAGTTTGTACCAATCTTTTGGCTAAAGTGGATTTGCCTGAGCCATCAATTCCATCAAATGCTATACATTTTTTGTTTTCAATAGGCTCAATTAATCCTAAATTTACAAACAATGGTAATTTATCAATTCTTGCAGTTGCTAAAACTGCTCCGAATTTTACTATCTCTGTATGTTCTACCAGCCCATTCACACGTGCTGTTTCTCCAGTTTCCACTACATCAAAAATCGAACTTGCCCATCCAAGTTTAATGCTTGCTTCAACACTTCCTTCCATCTCTACAATGTTACTATCCTTAATTTGATAGTTTTGCTTTAAAATGTTTGGATATGTTGTTGCAATTTTTTTATCCAGAAAATATGATAATGGATAGTCTTTCAGTTCCTCTGGAACTAAAATGCTCATTCTACAGTCTTTCTGTTCAAAATGTTTTAAAGATACAAAAGCTTTGTTAGAGTTTTCAAGCCACTTGTCTGCTCCATAGATAACCAGATCAAACTTGTTATAATTCTTGGTTATGTCTATCCATTTTAACAGGTTTATTCTTAAAATAAATTTATCTGTTTCAATGTCATAAACAAGTAATCTCGGATTTATCTCTGGAACTTTTATTCCTAATGACTCAATATACTGATGCAATACCTTTTGCAATCTACCTTTTACAGCTCCTACTGTAATAATTATTTTAGAGTTTGAAGACATATTTTCTTCCTTGAATAAGCACATTTCTAATTCTTTCAGAATGTCTGGATTTTCGGTATAGTACATTGACCTTAATGCTTCCTCTGTAAGCAAAATCTGACTTGTTGATTCAGATGTATTTGAATATGCCTGTCCTGCCATTGAATTGCCGATGAGAGAAAGCAAAGATCTAATCATCATATCAGACATTGTTGGTTTTAATCTTTTTACAACTTCGATGGTTTTAAAAAAAGCGTCCCTAACAGCTTCATCTCCATTTTTGAAATTTTTTCCAATTCCAATAACAGCTAACGAAGCCTGCTTTGTGAGTGGCTCTTTTCCCATGATAAAAATAGGATTTTTTTCAAATGGAATCCATGGCTTAAGAATGCTAACTTTAATTTTCACATTACTACTTGCCTCTAATGCAATTCCACTTAACTCACCATATGCTTGTTTTGCATGAACATCTCCAATGTATAAACCAGCACCTTCTACTTCTACAGGTAAATATATATCTACCCCTTCAGAAATAAACGGGTTATCAAAGTTTCCTCCAGTTTCTCCGATATGTCCTGTTTTAGTTTTTCCCTCTTTTGGCATAGTTGCTATCATACCAATACAAGGCGTGGCAACTAATCTTAACTGATTTTTAAAATACCGCAGATTTCGTTCCTCATCTACTACATGTGCAATAACCGGAAATCTACTGCTAAAGTCAAAGTCTTCATCTTTTAAAGGTATAATTCCAGCACTTTTTGAGAGCATCTGTGCCATTTCTTTAAGCTCAATTTTTTCAATATGAACTTTCAAAAAATCTCCTGGCTGTGCACCATCCACATATATTGGTCCTGTTAATGGATGATGATGTGGTGGATTTTCCATGCTCATCAACTCTTCCAATTCCGAAAGGTCTCTGAACTTATCTCCAAAAGCATTTACGGTTTCTACCAAAACCTCTTCTTCTGGAACAATATTTGCCACAAATGTTTCTGTCTTTTCCATTGCAATACTGTTGTTGCATTTAATTATTTTCATTGTGCTTCCTCCTTATTTATATTGCATAAGTTCAATCCCCTCAATTTCCAACTGTTTCGGTGCCTGAGGTCGTAAGTTAATGTCGCTAAAAAGTAAGTTTTCCGGCATGTCTACCAGTTTCAAAATTGCATTTCCAATTTCTTCTGGCTTAATTTTCCATTCTTCTTCATACCCGTGCTCTCTGTTTTTAATAGCACCTAAAGACAAATGAATTACTTTAACTCCTTCTCTTCTTACTTCCTCCATTAAACATTCTGCAAGTGCTTCCACTCCTCTTTTACTACTGCAATATGCTGCGCCTAATCCAAATGGATATCTTCCAGCATGTGAACCAATAAAAACAATACTTCCTTTGGCCTCTTTTACGCTTTCCAATAAACATGTCACAACATAAAATGGCCCTTTTAAGTTCACATCAACTGAATAAGAAAAATCCTCCATTGACAATTCAGAAATTTTGCCAAATTTCCGGATTCCTGCATTCAACACCAATAAATTAATTGGTTCCTGAATTTTTTTACATGTTTCTTTTACTTTTTCAGCATTTGAAACATCACAGATGTACTCAGTATATGAATCGATTTCTTCAACTTTTTCAGTCGGAGTACGATTTATTCCATACACACGATATCCTGCTTTTAATAGTTGGTTCCGAATTCCTTCACCTGCCCCTCTGTTGCATCCTGTTATAACAGCTACTTTTTTCATTTTTGTCTCCTTTCTTTTATTGAATTCAATAAAAAAATGTTACTTTGTTATGTGCCTCATTGTAGCATATTTTACATAATTTGTCAACTTAATTATTATCTATATAAAACAGTAATTTCTAAGGTAAAAAGCACACTAAAATTTTGTTTTTTAATGTGCTTTTTCTTATTTACTTTTTACTTTCAAAAATAAATTTTTCTACAGGCTCTGGAACATATTGGCTTATTGGTTTATTTTCTTTTAATAAACTCCGTACCAATGTAGAACTTGTTCTACTTAAAATTCCATCTTCTACATAACTTCCGGAAGATACATATATTGTCTCTAAGCCCCCTTTGTAGTACTCTGTTGCTACTCTTTCCTCGTAGTCAAACTCACTCGCACTTCTCATTCCTCTTACCACATATGTTGCTCCAACCTCTTTTGCTAAGTTTATAATTTCTCCATCATAGCAAATTACTTCGCAATTGTTTATATTTGTTTCTTTTAGAGTTTCTTCAATTGCTTCTTTCATTTCTTCTTTCTTAAATGCTCTTTTCTTTTTTTCTGGATTTGTTGCAATACATATATATAGTGTATCAAATAAATTACTTGCTACTTTAACTATATATAAGTGTCCATTTGTGAACGGGTCAAGTGTTGCTGCAAATATTCCTTTTGCCATGTTTTTCCTCCTGTTATTTTTATTATTTTATAAAAATATATTAATACGTTACTTTTAAAATTATACATTACTTCACATAATTTGTCAATTATTTTCTCTACTTTTTTCTTTCAAATGTTACAGTTCAGTAGGGAAAATCCCTAAAATACCTGTGAATGATATTTTTAATCAGAAAAATTTTTAAATAAAAATTGACAATAACAATTTAATATATTATAATGCTTATGTTAACTATAGAAATTGCCTATGCAAATGCAAGGCGTCACAAAATGAAAGGAGTATTTTATGCCAGGATATTTAGTACATTATGCAACAGTAAAACCAGAATTGCTGGTAAATCGGAGTTTTATGCTTGGAGTTGAAGCACCAGATATTCTAAAGAAACATTTAAAAATTTATGGAATAGACGGAGCAAGATGCAAGTATAATTGGATAAAGACTTCAATTATGCCAAACTATGCCAGATTTGAAAAACGAATATTAGAACCAGAAACTATTGGTTCAACAACTGGACTTCATTACGGTACATCAAGTAATCCAAATGTCTGGTTATGCTGGAATGAACTTTCGGAAGAAGAAAAGAATAATCTTTTTTTCAGAGGATATATTTGGCATCTTCTTACCGATTATATTATATATAAGCGGTTAGAAATAACTAAAAAGTTTACGGAGTCTCTTACTCCATTCAAAGATGATCCGAATCTTTCAGAACTTCAGAAAAAAGCTAAAAATGAGTTGCATACAGATTGGGATAAAACAAATTCCAAGGTAAAAGCAACTTATCCAGAAGTCGTACTTCCAGAAGAAGTGATTGAATTGGATGTGGTCAAATATGTTGATTTAGGTGAATTGACATATGTTGATTGGTTTGTATTGAAATCAACAATTGATTTCTTGAGAACTTTTGACCCAGTAAATGCTACCTCTTCTGAAATGGAAGATATGATTTATGAAATTATCAATGCAGCTTGAGACAGCTTGAGGTTTAAAGGAGAAAAGTATGTCTAACTTAAAAAAATTATTAACAAATTGCAACAGTTTTGCAATTTTAACACATGAACGGCCAGATGGCGATGCAATAGCTAGCTCTTTGGCTATGTACTGGTATCTTATGAAAGAAAAATCTGAAATGGCAGATGTTGATATTGACATCATTATACCAGAATTTTCAAGAAAATTTTCTTTTCTGCCAGGTTTTGAAAATATAAAAACAGAACCTAGCAAGGAACACTATGACATGTTGATTGTTGTAGATGTATCGGCACCATACAGGATCAAGGGTTTTGAGTCTGTGGCTGACAATTGTACTGAGACAATTTGCTTTGACCATCATGAGGGATTTGATTTGGATAATTGTCTATATACTGAAATTAATCCTTCTTCACCTTCAACTACAGCAATTTTATACAAATTGTTTGGTAGTACTGTTGGCTCAGAATTCTTAGAATGCATCTTAACAGGAATTCTTTCCGATACGCAAAATTTGACGTTAAATGCTGATGAAGCAACGTTTGCAACTGTTAAGGAATTAAGTCTTGTTGGCATTGATGTTGATAAGTTTAAGGGATTAGTTTCACAACAAGATCCAAGAACAGTAGAACTTACTAGCTTAGCTTTAGATAGGATAGATATGGCTAACTATTCTGGTAATACTATTGTATATACCTATATAGTGCAGAAAGATTTACTGAAAGAAGAACAATCCCTTTCTATTGTGGATCATAAGCAGATCATAAAGGATATTCTTGAAAAAGGAAAAGCAGATGTATTAGTTCTAGCTATAGAAAACAACAAGAAAGAATGGAAGTTTTCTATGAGGTCTTTTGTACCTTTGGACTTAAATGCAATTTGTAAAAAATTAATTGAAGTCAGGGGTGATCTCTTTTTAAAAGGTGGCGGCCACAACTATTCAGCAGGGTTAACGGCTACAGGTAATTATAAAGATATTCTTCATAATTTATCTCTGCAATTGGCAGTGGCGTTAGTGGCATAATGGAATATGAATCCAAGGGTTAGTAACCCTTGGATTTTTTCTAGTTTCAATTAACTTCTTGTATCATTTGCCACTTCAAATTTTTTATAATAATTAATAATTAAAGTTCTCTTTTCTTCCCTCCTTGCATATATTATATGGATACTTATTAAAGTTGTACATTATATTATTTGATGTACTTGTTGTTTAAAATTTAAGGAGGTCTTAATATGAAAAAACAACACATAGCAATTTTATCTTCAACCTTTTTGTTAGTTCTTTTTCTTATTACCCAAAGTGTTTTTGCAACATCAGTAGACTCGTCTGGTGGTACAAGCACGGCATCATCTAAATATGTTGATGTAACTGGTTCCAGCCTTTCTACAAGCGATGCAAGTAAAGTTCATAGTTTACTTAATTCAATTAAGAAAACTGAAGGATTCGTTGTTTATGCAAACAATATTGATAGAACGAATCACATAGAAGGAAATGTTTGTGTAAGTAGAGTTACCACTTCTTCAAATTTTGTTTTAACAAGAGTTGGAGAAAAAAAAACTGGTGATTACAGTTATGTTGGAAGTTCAACTTCCCCTATTCAGTTGAGTGACAATGAAAAAATTGTTCTCGGCTCTGAGATTTCTGTTTCGAAACCAAATGATAATCAAACAATTATTAATGGTGGATATTCTAACAATATTGCGGTAGAGCAACTTTCTGCTGAAGACACATTGGTAAAGAATAATGAAATTTCATCTACTCTTGACAAAATTTCTCAAGCAGGTAAAGCACTTGAAAATGGTGTGGATTCTTCTTTTTATGGAGATTCTAAAAATTCTTTTGAAAGTGTAAATTCTATGCTTGAAAACAAAGTACTTACTTCTGGTGATGTGGTTATTATTAATGTAAACTACAAACAACTACTTAATAATGAAGGGGCATTTGGCAACTTGATAAATAACAATTCTGGTACTAGAGTTGTTGTAAATGTTATTTTTTCAGATTCTAGCGTTACTGATATCAATATCCTAAAATGTTTTACAGCTAATACCAATGTCAGTACGGACTTTAATGCTCTTTCTTCTTATATTATATGGAATTTCGGCAATTATAGCGGAAATATTACATTTAATGAAGAAATGTGTGGAATTGTTGTTGCACCAAATGCTACTGTTTATCAGGCTGCTGGTAATTTAAATGGTCAGATTATTTCTAATGTAGCTGGTAATAATGGAGAATTACATCAAGTAACTATTACTCCTAATGTTCCAAATGTTCCCGAGAAACCGATTGAGCCTGAAGAACCTACAGAGCCAGAGAAACCATCAACAGAACCTGAAGAACCAACTGAACCAGAGAAACCATCAAAACCTGAAGAACCAACTGAACCAGAGAAACCATCAAAACCTGAAGAGCCAACAGAGCCAGAGCAACCAGATAAACCAGAAAAGCCAGAAACACCTGATGTTCCAGAAACACCCGAAAAGCCAATTACACCAAATGTACCTAGTACACCAGAAGAACCCGTAACGCCAGATACTCCAAACATAGTAACAACACCTCAAAATCCAGACACTCCAAGTACACCAGATACTCCAGTTACTACTACAACTACACATAAAACTGTAGAAAAACCAGTTTCTCCAAAAACCGGAGATAATACATTAGTTATTATTAATATAGTAGTTGTATTGGTCGGAATAGCAATAACTATTGTTGCAATTTTATTTATTAAAAAGAAAAAATAAATTTTAAACAGCACATAAAAGCAGTTCCTTTTTGGAACTGCTTTTTAGCAAAATTATAAAATCATTATTTATTTTTTCCACAACAATTTTTATATTTTTTTCCTGAACCGGCAAATGCAAGGGTCGTTACGACCTATCTTTGGTCCTTCATTTACAACTGTCTGACTATATTCAGGAGTATTTATTTTTTTACCACCATCAACACTATTGATAGCTTCTAATGCTGCACCTGTAATTTTTACTGCTTCTTGTCTTTTAACTTCACCATTTTGTCTTCTGATATTCATAAGAATTTTAACAACATCTACTTTTATGTTTGCAATCATTTCTTCAAACATATCCATACCTTCCATTCTGTATTTAACAACTGGGTCTTGTTGACCATAAGCTCTTAATCCTATACCATTTTTTAATTCGTCCATATTATCAATATGATTCATCCATTTTTCGTCTACAACTTTAAGCATTACAACTCTTTCAAGTTCTCTCATTTTTTCAGAAGTAATTTCTTCTTCTTTTGCTTGATATTTATTTAATGCTTGTTTTTCTAATTCTTCTATAATTGCATTTGAATCATTTTCATGTTCTTTAATGAAGTCATACATTTCTAAGCCGAATTCGTTTGTTATTTCTGTATTTAAAGCTTCTACATTGATTGATTTCCCATCTTCACCTTCAACAAACATTGCAACTGTTTCTTCTGCAATACTGTTTATCATATTTAAAATGTTGTCATGGATGTCTTCTCCATCAAGAACTTCTCTTCTTTGTTTGTAAATAATTTCTCTTTGTGCGTTCATAACATCGTCATATTTTAATACATTTTTACGGATACTAAAGTTTCTACCTTCAACTTTCTTTTGAGCATTTTCAACTGCTCTTGAAATTAATCTTGAAGCTATTGGCATATCTTCGTCTGCTCCTAATGTATTGTAAACTTTTGTTATTGCATCTCCACCAAAGATTTTCATTAAGTCATCATCTAGTCCGATAAAGAATCTTGATTCTCCGACATCACCTTGACGTCCAGAACGTCCTCTTAATTGGTTATCAATTCTTCTTGATTCGTGTCTTTCTGTACCAATTATTTTTAAACCTCCAGCATCTATAACTTTTTGTTTTTCTTCTTTTATTTTTTCGTCATATTTTTCAACTAATTTGTTGAATTGCTCTCTTGCTCTTAATATGTCTTGGTCGTCTGTTTCATAATAAGTGTTTGATTCTTCTATTAAGTTTTCTGGTACTTTATTTTTTCTCATTTCTTCTTTTGCTAAGTATTCACTATTTCCACCTAGCATAATGTCAGTACCACGTCCTGCCATGTTTGTAGCAATTGTAACTGCTCCAAATTTACCGGCTTGGGCAACTATCATAGCTTCTTTTTCATGTGATTTAGCATTTAATACTTCATGTGGTATTCTTTCTTTATCAAGTAATTTGCTTAATTTTTCTGATTTTTCAATTGATACTGTACCAATTAAAACTGGTTGTCCTTTTTCATGGCTTTCTTTTATACTTTCAACAACTGCTCTAAATTTTGCTGCTTCGTTTTTGTATATAACGTCATTTTCGTCTTTTCTTACCATTGGTTTATTTGTTGGTATTTCAACAACATCTAAGTTGTATATTTCTTCAAATTCAGATTCTTCTGTCATGGCTGTACCAGTCATACCAGATAATTTATCATACATTCTAAAGAAGTTTTGGAATGTTATTGTTGCAAGTGTTTTTGATTCATCTGCAATTTTAACTTTTTCTTTTGCTTCAATTGCTTGATGTAATCCATTATTGTATCTTCTTCCATACATGATACGTCCTGTAAATTCATCTACAATTAAAACTTCTCCATCTTTTACGATGTAGTCTATGTCTTTTTTCATTACCCCATTTGCTCTTAATGCTTGGTTTACATGGTGTACTATTGTTGAGTTTTCTAGGTCATTGAAGTTTTCTAAGTTAAAGAATTCTTCTGCTTTTTTAATACCTTTTTGTGTTAATGATGCAGATTTTGCTTTTAAATCTACAATGTAATCATATTTTTCGTTATCTTCTGCTTGTTCAAAATCTTTTACATCTTCTTCTATTATAACTTTTGCTTCCAATTTTTTAACAAAGTTGTCTGCTCTTTTATATAAATCTGAAGATTCATTTGCTCTACCAGATATGATAAGTGGTGTTCTTGCTTCATCTATTAAAATACTATCAATTTCGTCGACAATTGCATAGTGTAATCCTCTTTGTACTAATTGATTTTTGTAGATTACCATGTTGTCTCTTAGATAATCAAATCCAAATTCGTTATTTGTACCATATGTGATATCAGCTGCATATGCTTTTTGTTTTGCTTGTGGGTCCATTCCTGCAATTACTAGTCCTACTGAAAGTCCTAAGAATTTATATAATTTTCCCATCCATTCACTATCTCTTTTTGCTAGGTAGTCGTTTACTGTAATTACGTGAACTCCTTTTCCTTCTAGTGCATTTAAGTATACTGGTAATGTTGCAACTAATGTTTTTCCTTCACCAGTTTTCATTTCGGCAATTCTTCCTTGGTGTAATATAATTCCACCTATTAATTGGACATCAAAGTGTCTCATTCCTAATGCTCTTTTTGAAGCTTCTCTTACAACTGCAAAAGCTTCTGGCAATATATCATCTAATGTTTTTCCATCTGCTAATTGCTTTTTGAAATATTCTGTTTTTCCTCTTAATTCGTGGTCTGTTAATTTTTCCATTTCTGGTTCTAAGTCATTAATTTTTTTTACTATTGGCATTACCCTTTTTACTTCTTTTTCGCTATATGTTTTGAATATTTTCATTTGGTACATTCCTCCTAAGTTTATTTTTGATATTGCGGAAAATTTTTTGTTACTAATTTTCCCTTTTGTACTTTGTTACTATATCACTAAAATTGGTTTTTAGCAAGTATTTTTAATAAAAAATATGAATAATTTATGATATGATCACCCAGTAAAAATAATTTATGAAAAGTTCACCCCATGATATAATGGAG
>CAKOWP010000023.1 GCA_934122385.1 uncultured Clostridia bacterium
TGATATTATAAATGATATTATTGTTTCCCATAAATCTTGGTTTAAAATTCTTATTCCTTTTCCATATTCTATACTTGCCTTTAAGTATTCGTCGATATTTTCTAGTTGACTTTTTATTTTTTCATAATCTCTTTTTAAATCAAAATATTCTTCTACAATTCCTTGAAGATTTCCGTCACACTTTCCTGTAAATGTAATTATTTCTTTTGTTTTATTTATTTCTTTTTCTCCATTCATTTCTTTGCAAATCTTTTTTTCTTTTTTTACTTGTATTACACCGTTTTTTTATAACTCCTATGTAACTTCCGTCTTCTTGCTTATTCCATCTAAAGCATTGCCCACATTCGAATATGTCTTTTAATTCAAATGAATTTTGATTTTCTATTATATATTTTTGTTCTTTCATACTAATCTCAACCTTTTACTCTTAATATATTATACTTTATTGCTTATTTCTATCATATAAATTTTCTCTAAAAATACATTTATATTATAACATATAAATATCTATAAAATCTATTTTATATAAAAAATAATATTTTTTTATAATTAATATAACCTATTTTACGTAATATTTTGCAAAAAAACTTGTTTTTTCTTTATGTATGTGTTACACTACACTTATGACCTAGGAGGTGAATTAAGTGAAATCTAAAGATGAATTGACATCTAATTTAATTGTTCTCTTAAACAGAATTAAAACATTTTCTTGTCCTGAATACAAAGATGTTTTTACAAAATCTTATTTTGAAGAAGTAGTAAAACCTATTATTAAAAACCCTGAAAATACTTATTCATTTATTTTCGGTGATTTTAATAAGCTTGGTGTTATAAATGATGTTCATGGTCATGATTTTGGAAATAGAGTTTTAGAAATTGCAATGAGAATTATTAAGAAAAGCCTTCCTAATGACTCTTTAATTGTTAGGGCTGGTGGAGATGAAATATATATAGTATTACCTAATTCTAATAAAGAAATTGCAGATAAATATATTGCGAAAATAAATAACAACTTACAACAAAATGCTGTTACTATAAGTGGTCTATCAATAGAGCTTGCTTCATCTGATTCTACTTATGGGGATATTGATAGCCTAATTAAAATTACTGATAATGAAGTAAACAATATAAAAGCAGCTCGTAAAGAATCTAATTCTCCAGCCGATATTTTAACAGATGATTTTATTGATTTACAAATACCAAAGTCTGTTTCTTCTCAAGAAGAATATTCTTGGAATGAATTAAATGATTTTATTAATATATCAATTTATGAATTTTTAAAGAACTTTAGACCATCTAAGAATTTTGAATTTAAGCCACAACAAATTGTTGACTCTGCTGATTTTGTAACAAATTCTTTTTTATGTTTGTTAAATGATAAATTAGATAATCAGTTACCAAAAAACTTTGAGTCATTAATGAAAAATGATTATCCTTATTCACCAAATTATGATAATATTATTAACAATAAAAACAAAAAAAATAATTTATCTATTGATGATGCTAGATTAATAAATGCTTTAATGGTTAGAAAAAAAGGATTTTCTGATTTAAGTGATTTCTCAGAAGATGAACTAAAAAAAATAATTCATAGTTCTGAAAATTTACTTAATCAATTAACAAAAGATCATACAGGACTTTTAAATAAGCATTATTTTAGACTTTCTTTGGCCCAACAAATATGTAATAGTAATGAAAAATATTCTGCATCATATGTTTCTTTTTCTGGTTTAAAGTTGTCTAATACTGCATATGACCATAGTTTTAGTGACTATAGATTAGATAAATCAAATAAACTTTTAATTGATGAAACAAGTAAATTATTAAATTATACAAATACAGCTTTTGACTTTAATTCTGGAAATATTTACATGATGAGCCAAGGTGGAGGTAATTATTTATATTTATATCCTAAATCTATGTCAAAAGATATTAAACCTAAAATATCATCTATTGTTAATAAAATAAATGATAAAGTTAATATGAAAGATCCTAACAGTAATCTAGAAACATCTTATTACTCTATGAGTGATACAGAATCACTCCCAACGTCTAATTCTAAAAAACTTATACGTTACATTAGAGCTCTAAAGGAAGAAACTAATTCTAATAAAAATTCTTTTAAAAGAAATTTATTTAAAAGTGCCGATGCATATTTTGCTTTTAAAAAATCTATGAATAACTGTGTAGATTATTATTTGGAAAATATTGATAATGCTGGAACGGACGTTAATAAAATGGTTCAATTTATGAGAAATGTTTATACTTCTTTTTTGAATCAAGAAGTTCTTCATAATGATAATCGTAAAGATATGCCTAAAACTGGCTTTATTGCTTACAAAGAGGAACAAGATGACAATCCGGAATACGATTCGGGAATAGAACATTAATTAAAATAGATTTTAAAAAAGAACAAATCTAAAACCACAGATTTGTTCTTTTATTTTTTAAACCCTAGACCTACAACCTCTCTTGCATTTGCAATTATTATAAAACTCTGTGGGTCTATCTTTTTTGCAGTTTGTTTTACCTTAGAAACATCTCCTCTTGACGCTGCACATAAAAGTACTAATTTTTGTTCATCCTTATACATTCCCTTTCCATAAAGTCCTGTTGTGCCCTTCCCTATTTTTTCTCCGATAACTTCTGCAATTTCTTCATTTCTATCAGAAATTATGATAACAAGTTTTGTAAAATAAATACCTTCAAATATTATATCTATCATTTTTCCCATCAAATATATTGCAATTGCAGAATATAATCCTATTTCAATTTCTTTAAAAAATAACATATTTAAACTTACAATTATTACATCTACTAATATTATTACATTTCCAGTTCTTATATTTGGATTATATTTTTTTACTAGCATACTTATTAAATCTGAACCACCTGTCGATGAATTTGCTTTTAAGATTATTGCTGTACCTAACCCTATTATAATTCCTCCATAAATACATGCTAAAAATCTGTCTTGAGTTAATGGTGTTATTTTATCTAATAGGTCAATTGCAAAAGAAAATGTTACTGTTCCCACAAATGACCTTATTACAAATCCTTTCCCTAATTTGTATGCTGAAAATATAAATAATGGTACATTTATTGCAAGTATTGTTGTTCCCATTGGTATATCTAAAAAATAGTAT
Source organism: uncultured Clostridia bacterium (assembly GCA_934122385.1). Classification (GTDB taxonomy): domain Bacteria; phylum Bacillota; class Clostridia; order TANB77; family CAG-508; genus CAG-269. The sequence goes on from CAKOWP010000023.1 coordinate 3,147, forward strand.
AAAATTGTCGCTATACCTGCGAACCCTCCTGATGATAGTTGATTTGGTAATAAAAATAATGATGTTGCTATTGCCATTATTATTGCTCCAACTATGGTTTCTATTATTTCTATTGAAAATTGTCTTACTCTTTTTTTGCTTATTTCCATAAAAAATCACCTTTATTACTATTATGGTAATTTTAGGTGATTTTTATGTGATTATTCTAAGAAATCATTATATGTTTTTGTAATCTCAATTTTTGATTTTCCTTGTTTTACATTTTTGTCTTGTTTTACTTTTAAATCAACTTCATATAGTTCCTGTAGTTTCTTAATATTTTCTCTTTTATGTCCAATTACATTATTTGCATCTATTGGGTTTACAGTAACTTCTACTTCTTTTACTTTTACATTTAATTTTTTTATTTTCTCAACAATTGCATCATACCACAAACCAGACTCAACTAATTGTCTAAATGCTGGATGGAATGGTCCTGCAACAACTTCACTTTGATTACTTCCCGGTTCGCAAATTTCTTCAGTATTTTGTAGTCCAACTCTTATTACATCAATTTTTTTATCATTGAAAATTCTTACCAATTGTTTGCAAGTTTCTACAGCTTGTACTACTGATAATGGCTCATATGTTCCATCATTATATTCTTTTTCTAGTTTTGTTCCTTTAATAACAAGCACTGGGTATATTCTTATCATTTTAGGTTTTAATTTGATTAGAGCTTTTGCTGTGTTAATTTCGTCTATTCTACTACTTTCCGGTAATCCTACCATCATTTGATGCCCTAAATTAAAGCCATACCATCTTATCAACTTTGATGCTTTTACTACATCTTTAAACGTATGCCCTCTATTAGCTCTACCTAAAATATAATCATTTGCTGATTGTACGCCAAGTTCTATAGTTTTTACTTTATATTTTTTTAGCCTTTTCAAAATCTCTTTGTTGATATAATCTGGTCTTGTAGATATTCGTATGCTATCAACTTGTCTATTTTTTATGTATTCATATGCAATTTGTAATAATTCTTCTTGTTGTTTTACATCTATTCCTGTAAAACTTCCACCAAAAAATGCAATTTCTTTTTTTGCATCTTTATCTTTTATATTTTCTAAAAAATACTCTATTGTTTTTTTTGCATCTTCTTTTGTTAGATTCTTTTTTTGTCCGCTTATCGATTTCTGATTACAAAATATACAATCATTTGGGCATCCCAAATGTGGTACAAATACTGGAATTACATATTCTTTACTCATAATTTCTCCATTCTTTCTTTAAATTTTCAGAATTTGTTAGTTAACACACAAATCATTTTTTCAATTTTGAGTTTTTATTTTTTATTTTCTAATGCCTTTTTTGCAGCTTGCATCTCAGCTTCTTTTTTGCTCTTTCCTTTTCCTGTAGCAAGAACTTTACCATTTAAAGCAACCTCTGCTTCAAATGATTTGTTGTGATCTGGTCCTGATTCTTTTATAATTATATATTCTATTTTTACATCTCCATTTTTTTGCAATTCTTCTTGTAATACTGTCTTATAATCTTTTTCTCCTACATGTTTTGTTGCAACTTCTATTTCAGCTTTTAAATTTTCTATAATGAATTTTTTGGCGGGTTCTAATCCACCATCTATAAATATCGCTGCTATAACTGCCTCTACACTATCTGCTAATATTGCTGGTCTTTTATTTCCACTTGATTTTATTTCTGATTTTCCTAAATATAAAAATTTTCCAAAATTATGTGCTACAGCTACTTTATGTAGGCTTTTTTCACATACTACTGTTGCTCTAACTTTTGTTAATTGTCCTTCTTTTAAATTTAGATATTTATTGTACATATATTCGCTTGATACAAATTCTAGGATGCTGTCTCCCAAAAATTCTAGTTTTTCATTGCTTTGTACTCCATGTTCATATGCATATGATGTGTGTGTTAATGCGTTTTGTAATAATTTTATATTTTTAAATTTATATCCTATATTTTTTTCTAGTTCTTCTAAGTTCTTTTTTTCCAATTTATTGCATCCCTTTCTTCAGGTTTAGCTTTTAGCTGTTCCTGTATGTATATATTATATAACATTTTACAAATTTTTCAAGTAATTTCGAGGTATTTTGCTTATAAATTCACCATTCTGGTTATAATTCACAGCCTAAGGAAATTTTTGTGTGCAAGTTGCCACCTTAATGGTTATATATATTTGATATTGTATTCATTTGATTGAAGTGAAAAATAGAAAATCTTAAATAAAAAACTGAGGAATGCTCACGAAAGAAATGTATATATGTATATGATTTGAAACATTTTCTCGGTTCACTACGCAACATAAGAATTTCTAAAATAAATTGATGGATCATTCCACTTAGTCCTCGCTTCGCTCGACGTGAACACTTTCCATAAATTTATTTAAGAAATTCTAATGTTGCTCTAATCACATTCGAAAAGTTTAAAATCATATACATATATACATTCTTGTCTTAGTGAGAGAGGCTCGGTTTTGTATTTTAGATTTTCTTTTTAAACGTAATGAACAGGATACAATATCAAATATATATAACCCTTAAGGGGGCAACTTGCACACAAAAATTTCTCTTAGACTGTGAATCCTTACACCATTCTTCTTTTTTCGACATAAAATATACTAGCCCAAATTTATGAGGTGATTAATGTGAAAAAAATAAAAAAAGGAGATATTGTTGCTAGAAAATCATATGGAAAAGATATTGTATTCTATGTAAAAAGAATAATTAAAACTTCTCCTGAGAATATTGCTATACTTTGCGGACTCTATGAACGAATTGAAGCAGATAGTAAATTAGCAGATTTAGAATTATTAGACAGTGCTCAATTACAAAACATAACTAAAATCCAAGAAAATAAACTAAATGCAAGAATAGACAAAAAAAATAAAGACTATAGATTCAATTTTTTTGAGAACGAACAGCAATTAAGAGAAAGAATTATTACAGGTAAAATTTTGCATCTAGATGGTGATAGAAGATACTCTCAAAAATCTTACAACTATTATAAAAAAATGGGACTAAATGCAATTGTAAAAAATATTCCCGAATATAAGCAACCTCGTGTTGTCTATAAATTACTTAAAATCTATCAACCTGATATTCTGATAATAACTGGACATGATGGTATGATTAAAAGGGGGGCTAATTTTAACGATATTTATAATTATAGAAATTCTAGGCATTTTATAAATACAGTTAAAGAAGCTAGAAAATATGACAAAGATAATAATAGAGAAACTGTAATTTTTGCTGGTGCTTGCCAAAGTTATTTTGAAGCTATTATGATGGCCGGTGCAAATTTTGCTTCTTCACCTGCAAGAATTTTAATTGATTTTTTGGATCCTCTTATAATTGCAGAAAAAGTTGCTACCACCGAAAGATATAAATTTATAACTGTTGATGATGTTACTAGAGAAATTCGAGATGGTAAAAAAGGCATTGGTGGCATTGGTTCTAATGGTCGAATGACAGTTATGTAACATAAATGTAATCTAAATGTAATATTCTACATTTTATGTCTTGTTTTGCTTGATATATCAACAAAGTCAAGTCTTTTGTGCAAACAAAGTTTTTTTGACAATTTTCGCAAAAAATGCTATAATCAAGCTATCTTAAGGGAGTAGGTGATAGCATGATTTGTAAAACAGATATATCAAATCTAAAAACTGACATCTTGGAGAAAGTGGGTCAAAAGATAATAGTAAAGGGTTCTCTTGGTAGAAGTAGAACATTTGCAAAAGAGGCAACAATAGAAAAAGCATATCCTAATATTTTTGTTGTTAGATATGAAGAAAATAATAGAAATGTAACTTACAGTTATACTGATGTTTTAACTAGAACTGTTGAAGTTGATGTTTATGATGGTGAGGCTTATAGTCCTTTAATTCCACCACCAGTTGAAACAAAAAGAAAGAAAGCTGAAGTTTTATTATAATTTATACTTTAAATAGCACATTTTTGTATGTGCTATTTTTATTTTGAGTTATGTTTTTTTGAGTTATTTTTCTTTTGGATTTCATTTCATTATCTTATCCCTCTTTTAGATGACTGTATTTTAATTTTGTTGCCATTCCTCCTCTTATGTGTCTTTCAGCTTTATTCTCGTCTAGTATTATTCTAACTTGCATTGCTAAACTTGGGTTTATTTTTTTTAATCTTTCTGATACGTCTTTGTGCACTGTACTTTTACTTATTCCAAATTTTTTGGCTGCTCCTCTTACTGTGTCTTTCGAATCTATTATATATCGTGCTAGTTCTATTGCACGTTCGTCTATTGATATACCTCTCATAAAGCTAACCCCCATATGAATACTTTTGTTTAATTGTATTCGTGTTAGGGTTGTATTAGAACACTCATCTTTCTTGTTCTTTTAATTTTTCTTTTATTCCTTTATACAAACCTTATAAATTATTTAATAAATTTTTTATACTTTCTCTCTATCTTCTATATAGTAATTTTTGTATATCTACATAACATAAAATATGCATATTCTGTTATTCAAAATATTGCTTTTATCACAATATAGTGTTATAATAATATTATGGAAACTTTATAATATAATTTTAGACTAAGGAGATAAGACAATGAGAAAAAATTATGGAAACGAGGCCGCCAATTGGTGGGCAGAAAAAATTGAAGAGGAAAATCCTTCTGTTGACTCTAATAAACTAGAGAGCTTTAAAATGTTACTGGCTCATACAGTTAATGTTGCTCTGGCAAAATATGCTCATACTCAATTGAGTACTTATAAAAAAGATGATTTTCCAAAAGGATATAATATTTTGGCTGACTCAGCTTTAGCTGCAGGGTTAACAGCAAAATTACCAGCTGGATATGAGATGACTATTTTCTACGATACTGGAGTATCTGTTTACAATTCATACGGAGCTCTTGTAACAACATCTGTATAAGGTTTCTTTGAGGTGTGCTTATTAAGCGCACCTCCTTTACTTTATTAAAATAAAATTGTATAATATAAAAAATCGAGTGCCTTTTCGAAATTTAATTACGTTCTAAAATGTCAACACATAAGAACTGGCAATATAGGAAAACTTGAAAGGATACAACAATGATAAGAATAAGTAATATAAAAATATACAAAGAAATAACAGACGAAGAAGTTTTGCAAACAGCAATTAAAAAATATAAAATTAAACAAGAAAATATTACTGAATGGCACATATCAAAAAAATCAATAGATGCAAGAAAAAAAGATGATGTACACTATTCATATTCTATTGACATTTGTGTAAAAAATGAAGAAAAGTTTTTAAAAAACAAAGATATTTCTTTAATAAAAAAAATAGAGCAACCACAATTTGAACTAAATCTAAATAAATCTATTAGGCCTGTAATAGTTGGTGCAGGGCCAAGTGGTTTATTTGCAGCTTTGACTTTTGTTAAGTATGGATACAAGCCAATTGTTATAGAACAAGGTGAACAGGTTGAGAATCGAAAAAAAACTGTTGATAACTTTATAAATAATGGTATTTTGAACACTAATTCTAATGTCCAATTTGGTGAAGGTGGTGCAGGAACATTTTCTGACGGAAAGCTTACATCTGGCATAAATTCGCCTTATTGTAAAACTGTGTTAGAAGAATTTGTTAAATTTGGTGCACCTGAACAAATTTTGTATTTAACTAAACCACATATTGGTACAGATAATTTAGTAAATATCATTAAAAATATGAGAAATTATATTATTGCTCAAGGTGGAACTTTTTTATTTAATACAAAATTTATTGATTTAGAAACTACTAACAGTTCTGTTTCTAAGGTTATTGTAAATCATTTAGATACTGATATAATAGAAAAAATTGATGCAAATATTGTTATTCTTGCAATTGGCCATAGTTCAAGAGATACATTTAAAAAAGTTTATGAAAAAGGTCTGTTGTTAGAACCAAAAAACTTTTCTGTTGGCGTTAGAATTGAACATTTACAAAGTGAAATAAATAAGGCTCAATATGGAACTTTGACAAAATTGAAATTACCATCTGCTGATTACAAACTTGCATATCATTCACCTTCTGGTCGTTCTTGTTATACTTTTTGCATGTGTCCAGGTGGTACTGTTATGCCTTCTTCAAGTGAAGAAAAAACTATTGTAACTAATGGTATGAGTTACTTTGCTCGTAATGGAAAAAATGCAAATTCTGCTGTTTTGGTTAATGTAACCCCTGAAGATTTTAAAGATTGTAAAAATCCTTTATCTGGTATTGATTTTCAAAAAGATTTGGAAGAAAAGGCCTTTATCCTTGGTGGTTCAAATTATTTTGCACCAATACAAAGATTTGAAGATTTTGATAAAAATATAAAAAGTACCTTTATAGGTACTGTTGAGCCATCTTATAAACCTGGTGTTACTTTATCTAATTTAAATGATATTATGCCTGAATTTGTTTCAACAACTTTGAAAGATGGTATTAAATTTTTTGATACTAGATTACATGGTTTTGCAAATCCAGATAGTATCTTAACTGGTATGGAAACTCGTAGTTCTTCTCCTGTACGAATTTTAAGAGATGAAAATTTAGTTTCTAATATCAGTGGAATTTACCCTTGTGGTGAGGGTGCCGGTTATGCTGGTGGTATAATGTCTGCTGCTGTTGATGGTATTAAGTGTACAATTTCTGCAATTGCAAGAAAAAATTTTTAATTTAAAATTTTCTCTAGCGTTTTTACTAGATAATCTACATCGTCTTTGGTGTTAAAATCTCCAAATGTAAAACGAATTGCACTTTTTGCTAATTCACTTGGCAAACCAATTGCAGTTAGTACATGTGATGGACTGTTATCTCCTGAAGAGCAGGCGGAACCTCCTGATGCACAAATCCCCATCTCATCCAATTTGTACAATATTTCTGTTGCATTTTGTCCTTCAAAACTAATATTTATATTTCCTGGTAATCGTTTTTCCATTGTTCCATTTATATGGATATTGGGAAAACTTTTTTTCATTTTTTCTAGACAATAATTTCTTAAAGTTTGTAGTTTATTTTCATATTTTTCCATGTTCTTCTCTGCTATTTTACAGGCTTTTCCTAGTGCAACTATTTCGGCAACATTTTCTGTTCCAGACCTTTTATTTTTTTCTTGATGTCCTCCATCCATAAAACGTTCAAACTCAATTTTCTTCTTTACATATAATGCCCCTATTCCCTTTGGTGCATATATTTTATGACCTGATAAAGAAAGCATATCTATATCCATTTTTTGAACATCTATTGGGATATTTCCACATGCCTGAACCGCATCTGTATGAAATATTATCTCATTTTTGTGTGCAATTTTTGCAATTTCTTCTATTGGTTCTATTGTTCCAATTTCATTATTTGCAAACATTATGCTTATCAAAATCGTATCTGGTCTTATTGAATTTTCTAATGTTCCTAAATTTACAAATCCATCTTTGTCCACATCTAAATATGTTACTTCAAAGCCTTTGGTCTCTAGGTTTTGGCAACTATGTAAAATTGCTGGATGTTCAATTTTTGATGTTATAATGTGCTTACCTTTATTTTGATTTGCATATGCTACTCCTTTTAATGCTGTATTGTCACTTTCAGACCCACAACTTGTAAAATATATTTCTTCTGGTTTGCAATTTATTAATGAAGCTACTCTTTTTCTTGCTTCTTCTATAGCTCTTTTTGATTTCCTTCCTATGCTATATAATGATGATGGATTTCCATATTCTCGGCTTAGATATGGGAACATTTCGGTTAGAACCTCTTCTTTTATTCTTGTTGTTGCACTGTTATCAAAATACCTGACTTCCATAGATTTTCCTCTTTTCTTTTATACAATAAATTTGTATATTATATTCAAATTTATTTTATTTGATACTTCTAAAATTTAATATTATGAATTATTCATCTTGTGGATACTCTATATATGTTTTTATATTTTTCTCAGTTCAATACACAATATAAAAATATAGTATCCACATTGAATAATTTAAATTATATTAATATTAAATAGCATTTATCATATCTTTAATTTTATCAATTTGATTTACAGTTTGTCTGTATCCATATTTATAACAGGCATCCAATTTTTCAGTTTCCAACAAACCTGTTTTATCAGTTTGAATAGTCAAAACCATATCACTATTACTAATATTTTCCTCTGATATTTTATTTCCCATAATATCAATAGTTCTCATAACAATATCCATAATATTACTACTTTCCTCAATATCATCAGCCTTAAAATTAACCGTCAACATTTTATCAGCCCCCTGATGTCTAACTTCAATTGTTGGAAAATTGTCTAATATTCCACCATCCAAAAATTTATGTTCATTATACTCACACGGACTAAAAAATACTGGGAAACTGCAACTTGCTCTAATTGCTTTGCCAATTCCGATGTTATTTATATATTCTGTATTTGAACAAGTTTTTTTAGGTATATTGTTTGTAATCACATATTTTTTCGAATTTTGTACATCAACTGTTGGAATTACAATCGGCATTTTTATATCTGATATTGTCTTAATTCCTTTTCGTGCTGCAATGTTGTTAAAGCACTCTTCTATCTCTTCACCAGAATAAAAACCTTGAAAACTTGCTTTTTTATTTGCCATAAAGCTTCCTATGTTTGTTACTTTTGATATTGTATTTTGATTTACTAAATCTTTTGCATATTTTTTGAACAATATGTAAATATAATATGGTGAATATCCCATTGCATATAATGTTGCAATTATACTTCCTGAACTTGTACCTCCTATTGCATCTATCTTTATATCATTTTCTTCTAATGCTTTAAGAACTCCAGCATGTGCTATTCCCCTTATACCGCCTCCTGATAATGCTAAACCTAATTTCATTTTATCACTTTCCCTTTCAAATTTAGTGCATTTTATTCCTTTATGCTCATTTTCTATTTGGTGTTTTTTTTAGAAATTATTTTTATTATTTACTATTTTTTATGATTTTAAACTTCTTTTTGTTACAGATACTTAAATTAAAGTAAGCTAAAATATATTTTAAAATATGTAATTATAGTAGTTTTATTGATCTTATAATTTCTATAAAACTAAAATAAAACAAAAACACCCTTATTAAACTATATGTCTAATAAGGATGCTTCCACTTTATTTTGTATAATAAACTTCACCGCTTCCATATGTAACTTGATAATATTCACCAATAAATGTTGGATTTTTATCATTTAACTTATATCTAGGTTCAACTATAATATTTCCATTCTCATCAACTATTCCCCATTCTTTGTCCATCTCAATTCCAGCAAAGCCATATTTATTAACCTCTGTTACAGAATCATATTTGTAATCAATTACAACTTTTCCGTTTTTATCTACAAATCCCCATTTTCCGTCTTTTTGATTTGCAAATATTTTGTTGTTCTCAAATAGTTCTGTATTTTTAACTTCATTTCCATCTTTTGTTATATATTTAATTTCTGTATTATTGTATAATTTAATATAATCAGAATTTACTTCTATATTAGCATTTTTTAATTCGCTAACTTTTTTCATATCTTTTGTATATATTTGAATTGTATTTGTATCATTTTGTATTGTTTCTATAAGATTTGTTCCTTCAATTTTTTGTATAGAATTATATTCAAAATCGATTTTTGTTTCGTCATTACTGTTTATAACTCCTAATTTTCCATCTTCATTACATGCTGTAAAATAATTATCAAATAAATATTCTAAATATATATAATTATTTTTTGTAATTTTCTTATCATTTTGATATATTGCATAATTTGTTTTACCATTTGCTGTGTCAATCTGAATTTTGTAATCTGTAGAGTCTACATCTATTATTGCTATACTAGATTCTATTTCTGCTTCATTTCCATTTGTATCAAATACTTTTTCATTTTCGTCAGCAGTTGTTGCATATAAATATTCTCCTGAAGTTCCTATTTGCTTGTATTCAAATGGTATTATTTCTTTGCCTCCAATAGTAAATGCTCCATAATTTTTTCCTTTTAATGCTGTTATAGTGTTGTTGTTTTCATTATATACTAGTGATTGATAATCATTTTCTATAATTTTCTTTCCATCTTTTAATAGTCCGTACTTTCCATTTTCAGCACATATTATATATATTTCATCGCTATTTATATCTGTAATTCTGTATAAATCATTATATTTATTATCAATTATTTGTTTTCCATTTACTGTTACATATCCATATCTGTATCCTTCATCTGTTGTTTTCTTTACAATATATCCGTCTTTTTTATATCCTGTATCTTCTTCATAATATCTGTCTGCTTCTATTCCATCATATTGTGCTTTTACTAATGTTGCCCCTTTGATATTTATTACACCATATTTACCGTTTTTCTTTACAAGTAGTTCTCCTTCTTTAAATTGAAGTGTATCTATATCTTCATATATTGCATTTGTTATCTTTTTTCCATCTATGCTAATTATTCCGTATTTTCCATCTTTGCTATATTCTAATGTTGTTTTTTCATACATTAAATCACTCAACACATTTTTTAGTTTTAGTGGTTGTATATTTTCATATTGTGTATATATTTCTTCTCCATTGTTGTTTAGCACTTTTGTATTTTCTCCTTCAAAGCATATAAATACTGCCTTTTCTGGATTTGGAATTTTTACATCGTCATATTTTGCTTCAATTATTGTTTCTCCTTTTGTGTTAATAACTCCGTATTTTTCATTTTCTTTAAATACAAAGTATTGATATTCGTTTATTTGCGATATTTCATATTTTTTGTTTTCTTTTTGTATTTTGTTTACTATAAAATACGCCGATACTGCTAGAATTGCAATTATTAATACTACAATTATTAAGTTTTTCTTTTTCATATCTATAACTCCTCATATAATATGTTTATAATTTTTATAAACATATTCTTTCTTTTATATTTTACTATTTTATTATAATTGTTTTATTTATTTTTTTCAATAGCATAAAAGAAAAAATTACCTCAATGCTATTACATAGAGGTAATTTTTATTTACATACCTGTAACAGGTAGTTTTTTAACATTCTCAACTTTATGAGAAATTTCTTGTTTTGTAGTTTTTGGTTCTGGTTCTTCTTTAAAAGAATTATCTATTGTAATTGTAAATTCTTCATTAAGATTAACATTAAATTCAAATACTTCATTATTTAATTCATACCCATCTTTTGTACTAACCTCTTGAATATAATATTTTCCCGGAATTAAATTTATAACTTCTATTTCACCATTTGAATTAGTTTTTAAATTAGAATAAATTACTTTTTTATTACTGTCTAAAATATTAAATTCAACGTTTTCTAATCTTTCTTTTGTTTCTGCGTCTTGTTTTATTATTTTTACTTTAGTTTCATTTTTATAAAACTTGTCTTCTGTTTTTCCACTTGCATCTTCATATGTAGCAGCAGTAAGTGCATAGTCTTGATATGATGCATTTGGTGCTTTTCCATATAATATTGGTTTACTATTTATCTTTGTTTGTATTTCTATATTAAATTTATTTTCTTTTGTAAGATTTCTTATTGGTATTAAAATTTTAAATTTTTCATTTTGTGCAAATTCTTTTTTTTCATTGTTATTAATATCTGTTATTTTTATTCCTTCTGGTAGTTCTTCTTGGATTTTTGTTAATTGAACTTTATAATTTGATATTGTTGTTCCTGCTTTTATTGAATATGTTTTTGATACATATGTTTTTTCTTTGATATCTACATCAAATTGTTCTTGTTCTTTAATTATTTTTACATTGTTAGAAATTTTTGTTTCAGTACATCTTTCTGCATTGTCTAGGATTTGTTTTATTGCTCTTACTGTTCTATTTCCTGCTTCTCCTATTCCAGAATAATCATTTGGATTATTTCCATGTATATAGCAATATATTGCTTGTTTTGTTGCTGAAAACGCCTCTTCTTTATTATTGCAACCCAACTCTTGTATTGTTTTATATGGATATCCATTTATAATTATTCTCCACAATTTAACATCAGAAATAGAATCTTGAATTGAAACAGAATATGTTAAATCATCTTTTACTCCTTGTTTTGTTTTATCTAGGCAATATGCCGGATATTCTTGTCCATCTTTCAAATAATATGAGTAGTATGTTTTTACATATATTCCTTTATATATTAATAAACTTCCACAGTCACCACCTGAAATAATATTTGCTGAGTTTATATCTACAGCCTTTACTGAATTAATTATCAAATTTATATTAAGAACTATTATAAAAGCTATTATTGATATAATCTTTAATGTTTTTTTTATTTTTAATCTTCCTCCTTTTAAATCATACATTATTCTATTCTTTAGTTTCTTTTGCTTGTACACACCTTCTGTATTCTGGTTCATTTTCTACACATGTTATTAATGTTATTCTATTGTCTTTTGTATTTTCTAATAGGCTCCAGTCAGTATCTTTTATTATTTTGTTTTCTATTACACTATATGTTTTTTGCTCTCCATTATATTGATAAATTATTTTATCATTTTCTTTTAGTTGTTTTATATTTGCAAAATAATTAACAGCATATCCTCTATTATGTGCCGCAAGCCCTACATTACCACTTATTTTTGTTGTTTCTTCAAAGTGTCCAACAAATTTATCCATTATTTCTTTACTTGTGCCTTCAGATATTTCTGCTTCTAACGATATTTCTGGAATTGTTATTTTCCATTTGTTTTTTTCTTCTTTTGTTTCGAGGTTATTTGTTTTTGGGTTATTTTGATTTTCTACATTCTTGTCTTCTGTGTCTTGATTAAAGTTGTTAGATTTTAATTCTACTAATACAGAATCTCTTTTTAATAAAATTGATATAAGTGTACCGTAATTTATTCTATTTAAAGTAATTCTTGCATTAATTGTAATTATGAAAATTAATAGTGTTATTATAAAGCTAACAAGATTAACATATCTTGTGGTGTACCTAACCATTCATGCCTTTTCCTCCTCACTTTTTTAATTTTCGTTTTGGAATAATTTTTTCGAAAAAATTTTTTAGATTAAAGCACTTTCGTGCATTTGATTAAAATCTATATTTATAATACTACATTTTTTTGCATTTGTAAAGAACTTTTCATCGCAAAATTCGACAAAAAGAGCCAAGTTGTTAGAATTTACAGCTTTAGAAAACTTCTTTGTGCAAGTTGCCACCTTAAGGGTTAGATATATTTGATATTGTATCCGTTTGATTGGAGTGAAAAATAGAAAATCTTAAATAACTAACTGAGGAATGCTCACAAAAAATGTATATATGTATATGATTTGAAACATTTTCTCGGTTCAATACGCAACATAAGAATTTCTAAAATAAATTGATGGCTTCTTCCACTTATTCCTCGCTTCGCTCGACGTGAACGCTTTCCATAAATTTATTTAAGAAATTCTAATATTGCTCTAATCACATTCGAAAAGTTTAAAATCATATACATATATACATTTTTGACTTGAGTGAGAGAGACTCAGTTTGATATTTTAGATTTTCTTTTTAAACGTAATGAACAGGATACAATATCAAATATATCTAACCCTTAAGGTGGCAACTTGCACACAAGAATTTTCTTAGGCTATGAATTGTAACGACAAGTTAGGATTGTCTTCCTTGTTTCATATCTAATTCAAAATAAAATTCAACTCCATTTTCCAAATTACGAACTCCATATTTATTATCATAATTGCTCATAATAGCTTTTACAAATGCAAGGCCTATACCAGTTCCACCATCTTCTCTATGTCTAGATTCATCTGCTTTGTAGAATCTGTTCCAAATTCTGTTTAAATTTTCTTCTGAAATATTTTTACCCGTATTAAATACTTTAATACATACCTTATTTTCTTCTGATTTTATCTCATTTGATATTTTTATATATTTTTCTCCATACATTTCTTCAACATTTTTTATTGCATTTGTCAAATAATTTGTTAAAACCTGTTCAATATAAAAGTCATCTGCAAATACTTCTATTTCTTGATTTGAATCTAACTGTATTTCTGCTTGTTTTCCTTCTACCATAACATTTGCTTTTCTTATAACTTCTTTTTCAAGTTCTACAATGTTAAATTCTTTATTGTTAAATTCTCTTTTGCCATATTCTAGCTTCATAAGTTCTAATAATTGTTTTACAAGTTTATCCATCTTATTTGTTTCGTCTAAAATAACTTCAGCATAAAACTTTCTACTTTCTTCATCTGTATTTACATTTTCAAGTAGTCCTTCACTATAACCTTGTATCAATGCTATTGGGGTTTTTAACTCATGTGATACATCTGATATAAATGTTTTTCTCATTTCGTCTATTTTAGATTTTTCTTCGATGTCTCTTTCTAGTTCTATGTTACTACTTCTTAATTGCTTTATTGTCTTTTCTAGTTTGTCTGACATTGTGTTTATGCTTTTGCCTAAGTCATTTATTTCGTCTTTAGCATTTGTTATTTTATATTTTTGGCTAAAGTCTAAATTTGACATTTTTTTTGCTATGTTGTTTAGTTCTAATATTGGCTCTGTGAATTTTCTTGATACTATTGATACCATAATTGATGCTATTAATATAGTAAATCCTGCCATTAGTAATAAAAAGTTATTTGATATTTTTACGCTATCTTGTATCGATGTTACTGGAATACGAATGTATAAAAAATATCCGTTATCTAGCTTACCAGAAAGCATTATATATGATAATCCATTTTTCAAATCTTGTTGTTTTTTTATTACAAATTTATCATTTGATTCTAGCTCTTTTCCCTTGTTTGTATTAAACTTGTCTAGTATATCGTTTATATTTCCTATTACTGAAGAAAAGTTTTTATTTGTAGTATAAACATTTATACCATTATTGTCTTTTACTAAAATGTCAAAATTATTTTTTACAGATAATTTTTCCAGTTCTGATTCTATATCTTTGTCCTGATTTGGGTTTTCGTAATAGTTGTTTATTGTTTCATATACTGCTTTTAATGTGTTTTGTTTGTTATATAGATAGAAATTTTCTAGTGCAAAGTTGTTTACTATTATTAAAAATATTATTATTAGTAATATTGTGGAACTTAGTGTTATAAATAGTTTTACTTTTACTGATGAAAATACATCTTTTAATTTATTTAACTTCAAATTTATATCCTACACCTCTCATTGTTTTTATATATTTACCTCTTTTTCCCAATTTATGTCTTATTTTTTTTATATGACTGTCTATTGTTCTAGAATCTCCATAATAATCATAGTTCCACACATTATTTAATATTTTATCTCTGGAAAGTGCTATGTTTTCATTTTCTACTAAATATACTAATAATTCATATTCTCTTAAACTTAATTCTAATACTTTTCCATCAACTGTTACTGTTCTACCATCTTTATCTATTTCTATTCCTCCATAGTCTTTTACTTCTTTGGAATTTCCTTGTGTCCTTTTTAGTATTGCTTCTACTCTTGCTACAAGTATTTTTGGACTAAATGGTTTTGATATGTATTCGTCTACTCCTAGCTCAAATCCGAATAGTTCGTCTTGTTCTTCTCCTCTTGCCGTTAGCATTATTATTGGGACTTTTGACGTTTGTCGTATTTGTCTTAATACAGACCAACCATCTAGTTTTGGCATCATTACATCTAATAAAATTAAACTTATTTTTTCTGAGTTTTCTTCAAATACTTGTAGTGCTTTTTCTCCGTCTTCAGCTTCTAATATGTTGTAACCTTTTGCTGCTAAAAAGTCTTTTATTAGTTTTCTCATTCTTGATTCGTCATCTACAATTAATATGCATTTGTCCATGTTTGTTCTCCTTTCGCTTCACTCATCGCCATCCTAAATTTTCTTTAAAAATTTTGTCTATCAAATCTTATGGCTTTTCATTTAGTTCTATTTTACTTTATTTTTGTGCCCTATTTGTGAATTTTAATTGTTTTTATTGTACTATATTACCATAAAAATTGCAATACTAGTTGAATTTATTGGCTTTTTGTATTATAATATTTTATGTAACCGTTAATATGGTTTTTGTACAAAAGGAGAGTGCCTATGATAATTGAATATTTACTTTTAGCCATGTTCTTTTTTATAATTGATTTAATAATAATAAAAGTAATAGAACCTCGGTTAAAGGAAAACATGGGATTGAAAACTGATTTATGTTTTATAATAGCAATTATATGTGCTATACTAACAGCTTTTTTCATTATTCTCGCTTTGTCTTCCGCTATATCTTATATTTTTTAGTGGATACTCAAAAAAGAAAGTCCCTTTGTTGGAACTTTCTTTTAGGTTCTATAATAAATGTTGGGGTGGGTAAAAAAACTCCAACATTTTTTAAAAAAGTATAGCACTTATCTTAAATAC
>CAKOWP010000024.1 GCA_934122385.1 uncultured Clostridia bacterium
GCCATTTCGTCCATTTGTCTTTTGTCTTTTTCTACTATTATTATTCCTTTTTCTTTTGCTATTGCTATTATTTTGTTAATTGAACCATGTCTTTCTCCTTTTGCTATAAATATTTTGTTGATGTCTTTTCCGCTTTCTAGTAACTCTAGTACTGAGTTTCTTCCTTCTACTTGATCATCATAATTTTTTTCTTCCTGTCTTTTTTTTATTTCTTTTTGTGGTTGATTTTTCTTATCATTTTTCTTGTTCATTATCTCTTTTTTCTCCTTTTTCATTATATCTATGATTTACTTTTCTAATATTTTCACATAATATTTCATCAATTGTGACATTAAATTTATCCGCTAATTCACATATATTTTCATATTGTTTACTTATTTTTTCAATTAATTCTTCTTTATTGTTGTTTTTGGCATATAACTTCATATATTCTTCTACTATTTGCCCTGCCACTTGTCCCATATTTATTCCAATTTGTATTAGTTCTTCTCTTTTTGATATTTGTGTATTTTTATCTATTTTATATTCTTTGAGTTGGTTCATATCAATATTTGCATTTTTACATATTAATGATATATACCACATTAGGTCTCCTAATTCACTTTTTATTTCTTCTATGTCTAATGATTTTTCATGAAAATTTCCTTTAAACAACGGTTTTCTTAATTCGGCAATGATTTCTCCTGTTTCTTCAATTAGTCCCATACATGCATAATACATATTTTCTTTTTGGTCAAATGCAATTGATTTATTTAGTCTTTTTAAGGCCTCTCTTTTATATTCTTCTAAATTCATATCATTTCTCCTATTTATGCATATTCAATATTTCTTCCACTGATAATTCTAAGCTCTCAGATATATTTTTTACATTTTCTATTATATTTTTTAATGTTTCTTTTGTCTCTTGTATTTTTTCTCTTTTATCTTCTTTTGAATTTTCTGAATATAAAATATATTTTGCTTTTTCATTTATTTTTCCAGAATTTATGCTTAATTCTAATACATTATTCATAAATTTTTCTCTCTTATTTTTCATAGTTTTTCCTTTCGCTTCACTTCGTTTTGCTCATCGCCATCCAAAATTTTTTCAAAAATTTCGTCTGTAAAATGTCTCTTTTGGAACCGATGTCCCAAACAGAACCGTCCCCAAATGGACATTTTATTCGTCATCTAATTTAAGCACTGATAAAAATGCTTCTTGTGGTACTTCAACATTACCAATCTCACGCATTTTCTTTTTACCTCTTTTTTGTTTTTCAAGAAGTTTTTTCTTTCTAGTAACATCTCCACCATAGCATTTTGCAAGTACGTCTTTTCTCATTGCTGATATTGTTTCTCTAGCTATAATTTGCCCTCCAATTACTGCTTGAATTGGTATTGTAAATAATTTTCTAGGTATTACAGTTTTTAGTTTTTCTACCATTTTCTTTCCTCTTGTGTATGCACTGTCTTTGTGTACTATAAATGAAAGGGCATCAACTGGTTCTCCATTTATATGGATGTCTAGTTTTACTAGGTTTGACCTTCTATATTCTTTGAATTCATAGTCAAATGATGCATATCCTTTTGTTTTTGATTTTAGGTTGTCAAAAAAGTCGTATATTATTTCATTTAGTGGCATTTCATATACTAGTGTTACTCTGTTTTCGTCAAGGTATTTCATGTCTATATAAACTCCTCGTCTATTTTGACATATTTCCATGATGTTTCCTACATATTCTTTTGGTGTTAGTATGTTTGCTGTTACAAATGGTTCTTCTATATATGATATTTCTTGTGGTGTTGGTAATTCTGTTGGATTATATATTTCTTCAACTTCTCCTGTTGTTTTGTGAACTTTGTATATAACTGATGGTGCTGTTGTAATTAATCCTAAGTCAAATTCTCTGTCTAGTCTTTCTTCAATTATTTCTAGATGAAGTAATCCTAAAAATCCGCATCTAAATCCAAAGCCTAATGCAGCTGATGTTTCTGGTTCATATTCTAGAGCAGCATCATTTAATTGAAGTTTTTCTAATGCTACTTTTAAGTTTTCGTATTCACTTCCATCTATTGGATAAAGTCCACAATATACCATTGGTGTTACTTTTTTGTATCCTTTTAATGGCTTGTCCGCTGGATTATCATTTAAAGTTACTGTGTCACCTACATGTATGTCTGATAGACTTTTTATACTTGCTGCAATATACCCAACTTCTCCTGCTTTAATTTCTTTTGATGGCATGTATGAGCCTGGTACAAAATATCCTACTTCTGCAACTGTATATACTTTGTTTGTTGCCATTAGTCTTATTTCGTCACCAGCTTTTACTTTTCCGTCCATTACTCTTACATATGCTACTGCTCCTTTGTAATTGTCGTAGTATGAGTCAAATATTAAACAAGTTGTTTTTGCATTTTCGTCACCTTTTGGAGCAGGTAAGTCTGTTACAATTCTTTCTAAAACTTCTTCTACATTTAGTCCAGATTTTGCTGATATGCATGGCGCATCTTCTGCTGGTATTCCTATTATGTCTTCAATTTCTTGTTTTACTTCGTCTGGTCTTGCATTTGGTAAATCTATTTTATTTATTACTGGCAATATTTCTAAGTTATTATCTATTGCAAGATATACATTTGCTAAAGTTTGTGCTTCAACTCCTTGGCTTGAGTCTACTACTAATATTGCTCCATCACATGCTGCTAAACTTCTTGATACTTCATAATTAAAGTCTACATGACCAGGTGTGTCTATCAAATTGAATTCGTATTCTTCACCATTTTTTGCTTTGTATATCATTCTTACTGCTTGTGATTTTATCGTGATTCCTCTTTCTTTTTCAATTTCCATGTTGTCTAGCACTTGACTTTCCATTTCTCTTTTTGAAAGTACTCCCGTCATCTCTATCATTCTGTCTGCTAGTGTTGATTTTCCATGGTCTATGTGTGCTATTATGCTAAAGTTTCTTATATGTTCTTGTCTTTTATTCATTTTTCAACCTTCCGTTCTTATTTAACATTTGCTCATATTTTAACATAAGTTTTTAAAAATCACAATAGATTGATTAAATTATTACTCCTTCATATATATTATACACATTTGTATATCCCATATTTTCTAGAATTCTTTGTGTTTCTTGGCTTCTGTGCCCTGTTGAACAATACACAACTATCAACTGTTCTTTATTTATGATTTGTCTTGTAACAACTCTTTTTATCTGATAATCTGGAATTGATATTGCGCCATCTAAATGTCCTTCTCTATATTCTTGTGGGCTTCTTACATCAATTAAGATTGCTCCTTGTCTTATATATTGGCTTATTTCCTCTTTTCTTATATCTTTTTGATTATCAAAACTTCTTTTTAATTCAAAATTTTTTTCTATCATATATTTTATTTTTCTAAACATTTTTTCATCTCCTAGAAATATTCATATTAAATATTTGTTTATTTTCAAGGCAGTAGTTTTGAAAGATTTGTAATTCTCCACGTAATAAAACAAATTAATAATATTTTATTTTCTTACTATTATAATATTATCTATACGACATTTTGTTGTATATTTTTGCATTATTTTATAATTATGTCATCTTTATTACATTATGTTTCCTATTTTGTTTACATTATTTCATTTTTAAAGTTATCCACTTGATGTGGAAACTGTGGATAACCCTGTGAATAACTCATAAATACAACTTTATTTTAATAAGTTATGCACATTAAATTGTGCATAATTTTTATTACCAGTTATTTACATTTTTATGTTGTATTTTATGTGTACTCTTCTTTTATTTTTTATAAATTCTAAAAAAACCGGAATTAAGATTTTGTACGCAGTGCAAACTGCTACAAAATCTTAATTCCGCCATATTTGTCTTCTACAGAAAGTTATCATGCCATGATAACTTTCTGTAGAAGATAAAAAACTATGAAGTGGCGGTAATTAGCCATTTTCATAGTTTTTTCGTATTTTGGAATATACATAAAATTACTTAATTATATTTTTATTATAATTTAATCATATATACAATTATTTAATTATCAGAAAATAAATAATACATATTATTTCTAAAATTGTTATTGCTGGGAATCCAACAACAAATGCAACTTTTTGTGTCTTATGTCTAAATGCATACATTCCTGCTATTGTTCCTATTCCACCACCAAGCGCTGTTATTATAAATAGTGTTTTTTCTGGTATTCTCCATTTTCCTTTTTTGGCTTTTTGTTTGTCTATGTACATTATTAGAAAGCCTATTATATTTATTATTATAAAGTATATTATTATGTTTTTAGTTGTGAATATATTTTGTAAATCTTGCATTTTTTATCTCACTCCGTTTCATTAATTATGTTCTTTTTGCTACAATTTATAAAAATTTTTCTTTAAACCCAGCAATTCAAGAATGTTCCAAAAAGAGCCGTCCCCAATGGGACATTTTTTCAAGGAATGTCCCTTTTTCCCTTTTAAAAGGGATTTCAAGGAACGTCCCTCAATCCCTTTCTTTTTTCTTATCCGAACAGACTTAGCTGATTACTCTGACTCATACCTTCTAAACAACCAAATTCTTTAAGCAAATCTGCACCAGAAGCACCTATTTTAGCACGTATTTTTAAGTCGTCTATTGACATGAATTTTCCGTCTTTTCTGGCATCTACAATACCTTGTGCAGCTACACCACCAAAACCTGGTATACTATTTAAAGGTGGTCTTAATTTGTTTTCTTGTATTTTAAATTTTGTTGCTTCAGATTCATATAAGTCTACTGGCAAAAATTCAAATCCTCTTTCATACATTTCTAATACAATTTCTAAGTCGTCATACATGTCCAATTCTGCTTTTGTTGCTTCTTTCTTTTGGTTTTTCATTTCTATTTCTTTCATTTTATTTTTGACTTTTTCTTTTCCAAATATCATACAACTTGCATCAAATGCTTTTGCTCTTATTGAGAAATATGCTGCATAATATGCTAGTGGTATGTGTACTTTGAACCATGCAATTCTAAAGGCGTTTGTAACATATGCCGCTGCATGGGCTTTTGGGAACATATATTTTATCTTTTCACATGATTTTATATACCAGTCTGGTACATCATGTTCTTTCATTAATGGTATGTATTCGTCTTTCCATTTTGGTTCTTTGCCTTTTGCTACTTTTCCTTTACGTACTGCTTCCATTATTTTGAATGATTTGTCTGGTGGCAAGCCTTTTTTGATTAGGTAAATCATAATATCGTCACGACAACATATTGCTTCTTGAAGTGTTACTACCCCTTGTTCAATTAACGTTTGGGCATTTCCTAGCCATACGTCTGTACCATGTGATAAACCTGATAAACGTATTAATTCATCAAAGGTTGTTGGTTTTGTGTCCAAAAGCATGCCTCTGGCAAATTTTGTTCCATATTCAGGTATTCCAAATGTTCCTACTTGTGAGTGAATTTGCTCTGGTGTTACACCTAATGCTTCTGTTGAATTAAATATTGACATTGTTTCTTTGTCATCAAGTGGTACATCTGTTGGTTTTATTCCTGTTAAGTCTTGTAACATACGAATTACCGTCGGATCGTCGTGTCCTAGTATATCTAGTTTTAACAAGTTTCCATCTATTGAGTGATAATCAAAGTGTGTTGTTATTATATCAGAATTTGGGTCATCTGCTGGGTGTTGTACTGGTGTAAATTCATATATTTCTCTTCCTTTTGGTACAACTATAATTCCACCTGGATGTTGGCCTGTTGTTCTTTTTATTCCTGTACATCCTTGTGATAGTCTTTGGATTTCTGCTCTATTCATAGGAATTCCTCTATCTTCATAATATCCTTTAACATACCCGTATGCTGTTTTTTCTGCTACTGTACCAACTGTTCCAGCTTTAAATGTTGTTCCTTTTCCAAATATTACTTCTGTATATTTATGTGCTTTTGCTTGATATTCACCTGAGAAGTTTAAGTCAATATCTGGTTCTTTGTCTCCATTAAATCCTAAGAATGTTTCAAATGGTATGTCCATTCCGTCTTTTGTTAGTTTATGCCCACATTTTGGACAGTCTTTATCTTGTAAGTCAAATCCGTTTCCTACTCCGTAATCCTCAAATTCTGAATACTTACAGTTTGGGCAACGGTAGTGTGGCTGTAGTGAGTTAACTTCTGTTATACCTGTCATAAATGCTGCTAAAGATGAACCTACTGAACCTCTGGAACCAACTATATATCCATCTTCATTTGATTTCCATACCAATTTTTGTGCAATTATGTACATAACTGAATATCCATTGCTTATAATTGAGTCTAACTCTTTATCAAGTCTGTCTTGTACTATTTTTGGTAGTGGGTCTCCATATAATTCGTGTGCTTTTTTGTAAGCAATATTTTTGATATCTTCTTCACATCCTGGAATATGTGGTGGACATTTTTCTGGTGATATTGGGCTTATTTGCTCACACATATCTGATATTTTATTTGTGTTTGTTACAACTACTTCATATGCTTTTTCTTCGCCTAAATAACTGAATTCTTCAAGCATTTCTTCTGTTGTTCTTAAATATAATGGTGCTTGATTATCTGCATCATCATATTTTTGTCCCGCTTCTAATATTCTTCTATAAATTTCATCTTGTGGGTCCATAAAGTGAACATCACATGTTGCAACAACTAGTTTGTTTAGTTTTTCACCTAATGCAACAATTTTTCTGTTGATATCTCTTAAATCTTCAACATCTCTTACAATTCCATTTCTAATCAAGAATTGATTATTTCCTGTTGGTTGAATTTCTAAGTAATCATAATCATTTGCAATTGCTTCAATTTCTTCATCTGGACGTCCTTGTTCTATTGCCTGATATAGTTCACCTGCTTCACACGCACTTCCAAGTATTAAACCTTCTGAATATTTTTTGTATAAGCTTTTTAATATTCTAGGTTTTCTATAAAAATAATTAACATGTGAAAGCGAAATTAATCTATATAAATTTCGTAATCCTACATAGTTTTTTGCTAAAATGATAGCATGATATGTTTTCAATTTTTTATATTCTTCTGCTTTTGCTACTGGATCTGCTGCAACTTGGTCTATATCTTCTAGTTTCTTTGCTCCTCTTTCTTTTAACATATCTATCATCACATTAAATACTTTAACTGTTGTATCAACATCATCTAAAGCTCTATGTGCAACTTCTACTTTGATTCCTAAGTTTTCCGCAATTTTTCCTAATTTATATTTTTTATACTCTGGGAATAAATCTTTTGCCAAACTTAATGTATCTAAATATGAATATTCAAAGTCATATCCTAGTCTTTTTGCATTTTGTTTTAAGAAACCAACATCGAAATTCGCATTATGGGCTACTATTACAGTTTCATTTTGGTCGCCCAAAAATTCCAACATTTTAGGGAATACTTTTTCAATTGTTTCTGCATCTTTTACCATATCATCTGATATGTTTGTAACTTCTGTAACTCTTTCTGGAATGTGTCTTTCTGGATTTACAAAGCAACTGAATTCGTCTATTACTTCTTTATTTTTGACTTTCATTATTCCTATTTCTGTAATTCTATCATTTGTTGCTGAAAATCCTGTTGTTTCTAAGTCAAGTACACAATATGTTGCATCTATGTCTTGTCCTTTTCCATTGTAAATTGATTTTGTATTGTCTGGTGCTAAATATGCTTCTACACCATATATTACTTTGATATCAGGGTTGTCGTCACCAACTAGATGATATGCTTCTGGGAATGCTTGTGCAACTCCATGGTCTGTTATTGCTATTGATTTCATTCCCCATTTCATTGCTCTTTTTATCAAGTCTGTTGCTGATGTTACTGCATCCATTTGGCTCATTTTGGTGTGCATGTGTAATTCTACTCTTTTTACTTCTGCATTATCTTGTCTTACTTCTTTTTTTACACCTGTACTTTCTACAATAGTATTTGCCATAACAGTAAGTTCACCTGAGAATGAATCCATTTGTGCGTTTCCTTCAATTTTTACACCTTTTACACTACCCATTCTTTTTATTGTTTTTTTAGCTTTTCCTTTTTCTAGGAATGCTTTACATGTAAGTGTACTTGTTCCATCATATAAATCAAAACTTAATAATGTTTTTCCAGATTTTAATTCTCTATCTTCCATAAAGATAATTTCACCATCTAATGAAACAGCTCCGTCTTCTGGTCCTAGCTCTGAAACCTTTGCAAGTGGTGCTGTTATGTTCATTGTTTTTCCTAAAATTAATGGTGTGTCTTCTTCTTCATCTTCTTTTGGAAGGTCTGGAATATTGTTTTCTATTTCAATTATTGTGTTTGCAATTACTGTTACATCTCCTGCATATGTGTCTAGTCCTGCTTTTCCTATAACTTTTATTCCTTTTGCTTGTTCTATTTGTGTTTTTATATCATTTCCTTCTTTGATATCTTTGGCAAATGATTTACATGTCATTGTGCCAGTTCCATCATATAAGTCAATTATAAGCATTCCTTTGCCTGATTTTGTTTCTCTACATTCAACTGTTAACACTCTTCCTTCTAGTGTTACTCTACCGTCATTTGCTGTTATGTCTTTTATTTTGATTAATTTTTCTTTTGCTTTTGATGGTTTTCCCATTATGTATTTTTGTTCTTCTATAACGGCATTATCTAATTCAATATCTTCTGGCATTGCTCCCATTTCTTCTATTGGGATATAGTCTCCGTCTTGTGGTGGCATGTAGTCTGGGTCATTGAATTCTGGTACTCCGTTTTGAGCGTTGTTTTGGTTGTGTGCTTGATTTGTACTATTTGATGCTGAATTTGGAGAATTTTGATTATTTGCAGTGTGTTGTCCATTTTCTGAGTTTTCTCCGTTTTCTGGAATGAATGCAACTGTTTGTTTTATTGCATTCTCTTCCATTTCTTTCATCTTTTTTTCATGTTGAATTTCCGCTTCTTGTGGCAAAATTTCTTCTAGTTCAATTTTATATTCTTTTCCATATAATTTTTTTATTACATTTTCTAACTCTTTATCAGTTTTCTTTGCTCTTAAAAAGTCTGCACCTCTTATATGCATTTTTACATTTATTATATTGTCATTTATTTCTACATCACTTTTCATTAATAGCATTGGCTTCATTAATGGGTATTTGTGTGCCATATAACATATGATATTTTTCCATTCTTCTTTTATTGATTTTAGTTGTGTGTCTTTTTGGTAATGGATTGTCATGTCTATGTTTGAAAAATGGAATCTTTCTATTAAGAATTTTTCAAAATACCATATGTCTTTAACTTCTATGTATTCGTCTATTTCTAGTATTATTCCAAGTGTGTTTGTCTTTTTTATTACATTTAGTGCTGTTACATGTGCTTCTTTTATGTTGGCTTTTGTTTCGTAATCACTGAATATTTCTTTTACCTTTTTTGCTTTGTTTTCTGACATTGCTATTGTTTCACTCCGTTTCGCTAATGTCCTTTTGGGGACGGTTCTGTTTGAGACATCGGTTCCTAAAGGGACATTTTTATTTTCCCTGCCTTTCTTTATATTTTTACAATTTAATATAAATTTTTCTTTACATACTATATCACAAATTTTCTTTTTATTAAAGCGAACACAACAAAAAAAATCAAGATAATTTTAATCTTGATTTTTTATTTTATTATATTATTTATAATAATTTTTACTGGATTAATCCAATATTTTTAATATATCCATATGCACAACCATAATTTGAATCATATTCAGATATAATCATTTGGATTTCAGTTACTTTTTTTTCTTTTTCAAAAACAACTGTTGCAAAAGGTTCTGATGTATTTATAATTCCACTTGCATATAGTGTATCAGTTGTTGTTTCAGATGTTGTATTATCATCATATATAACGGTAATTTTTGAATATACCCAAGATGTATAACTTGAATAATCAGAATCAGAATAGTGATAAAATTGTCCATATATTCCATTGAAATTTTTGTTTTCAAGTTGTGATATTAATGTATTATAATTTATTTTTAAAGTATACGTGTTTAAATTTATTCCACTCCAACTTCCCATTCCTAACTGGTACACTTTATTATAATCATATTGATCTAATCCCTGTTTTGTGTATGTAATGCCGTATTCTTCAAGGCTTTTTCCACTATTTTGAATTTCTCCATATACATCTATATTTTCTTTTCTTGTTGTAAAGCTCTTAGTTCCTTTATGAATGTTTCCATTTCCCTCAACCACAATAACAACTAAATCATATTTTTCATTTGCATTTAAATTTTCTGCGGTATATGAATTTTTATCTGTATATGCACTTATTTTATTATTGAGAATATATACATAAACTGCGTTTTCAAAGTTTTGTTTTACATCAATTTTCTCATTAACACTTGCATCTATAATGCTGGTTATTTCAATATCTAAATCATTTGTTACGTTATCTCTTGAAGCTGAAAGTATTGCTTCTTCATATTCACTTAATGTTCCATTTTCTAATTCTTGAGCATCTTTTGATTTTTGCTCTGCTTGTTTTGATTTGTTTAATAGTCCTGTATTTGTTAAAGTTGCTATAGTTATCCCAGCCAAAATTAATAAAATTATTATTGTAACTATTAGTGCTACAAGTGTTATTGCTTTTTCTTTTTCATTTTTACATTTATTCATTTGTATCCTCCATTTCTTTTCTTTTATTTTATATTATTTTCACACCTGTGTCAATATTATAAGCTCAAATTTTTACTATAATTTATTTAAGTAAATGACCACATATTTTATTGGTCAGATGTGATATCTAATATTTATCAACATATAAGGAAGGATTGAATTTTGAAATGAAAAACTCTGGAAAATATGAAAATAATTTAAATGTAGTAGGACCTATTTTAAGAGAAAAAAGAAAAGAAAAAAAGTTGTCTTTTGAACAACTTTCTAATAAGCTTTTATTACTTGGTATTAATATTCCTGTAACTTGTTTACACCGAATTGAAAATAATCAACGTACTGTGAGAGATTATGAATTGTGTGCTTTGTCTATTGCTCTAGATATTGATATAAAAGAACTTGTAAATCCATTCATAAGTAATATAAAAAACTCAGAAAAAATTTAATCTGAGTTTTTTTGTTGTTGATGTCTCAAGCAGAACAAATCTATAGAGCTATTCTTTCAACTTTAACATTTTCTAAATTTGAATTATCTATTTTATATCCATAACCACCTAAGAAATATAAGCAATTATTATAATCTTCTGCACTTTGTTTATTTCCATCTTTTAAGTCAATCGTAGATGCTCCGTCATTTTGTGTAGAAATATATGCTTTGTCGTCAATAATATAATTTAAATTTGTTCCAAAATCAGCATATTTTCCTAATTCTGTGGCAGTTCCATCTTCTTTTATTTCAAACAAAGTATATTTTTCGTCTATTGAACCATCATCTAGTCTTCTTCTAACATTTGTATATGTTTTTCCAGCAAAAGTTCTTATTGTTCCAAAATAGCCAACTAAAGTGTCTTCTTTTGTTCCTAAATTCAAGATGTGTTTTGCTTCTTGTTCTGCATAGTCTATGTATGTTAAATATTTGTCTGTAACGCTTAATACAAATTTTCTTCCTTGAGCTAATTCTGTTTGTTCTGTTCCGTCTGTATTTATTTGATACATTTTTCTGTTTTGAGTTGTGTAATATATTTTATCATTATTTATATAGAAATAATTTTTTACATTTTCAGCAATGTTTGTAATTTGTGTTCCATCTTTTTTCATAGAACATAATGTTCCCTGTGGATTTTGATTTATGGTGTCAAATCCTATTTGATTTACAAAATATATTTTGCTATCTGTAAGCCATAATTGTAATGTAGCTCCCTCATAGATTTTTTTTACATCTCCATTTAAATTTATCTTGTATATTCCTTTTCCCATATAGTAATATGGTATTGCATAGATGTTCTCTCCATCAAAATATATCTTATCTGCTCCATTTGAAACTTCCGCTATTTTCTTTGTTGTATTGTCTTCAATATTATATGTATATATACTTTTATTTTTTTCTTCATAAAATACTGCTACGTTTCCTATTTTACAAAATTTTTCCCCTGTTTGCATACTGTTTTGTTTTTCTTCTTTTTCGAATTCTTCGTTACTTGTTTTATCTGTTGCTAATTCTTTGTTTTCTTTTTCTTCTTCTATGTTTTGATTTTTCGTTCCATCATTATTGACTGTTTTTACTTTATTCGGATTTATAATTACTATTGCTATTGCTACTACCATTAATATTGCTAATATTATACCTAATATTATATTTCCTTTTTTATCTTCCATTTTTACTCCTTCTTCTGAGACACCTAGAATAGCCAAGATTTGTTTCATTCATTTCTAACATTTTGTCAAATGTCATTTTTCGACATTTTTATGAGACAATTTTGCACTGTCCCACTTGTCTCATTAAAATATTCTTAATATATCATTATAAGTTATATATAGTGATAATGCTATTAAAATTGAAAATCCTATTAATTGTATATTTATTTCTGTTTTTTCTTTTAATGGTTTTCTTCTTATTGCTTCAATTATTAATATTAATATTTTTCCACCATCGAGTGCTGGTATTGGTAAAAGGTTTGTAACTCCTAATGATAGTGAAATTAGTGCCATCATATATATGAATTCTTTTAGTCCATTTGTTTTTGCTACAACTTCTGATATTCCAACAGGTCCCATCATTTGGTCAACACTTACTCCTCCTGTAAATATCATTTTTAGGTTGTCTACAATTGATAATGCAAATTCTTTTGTTTCTATTCCTCCATATATAATGTGGTTTATAAATGTGTTTTCGGCTTGTTTTAAATTTACTCCTAAATAATAAGAAGATTTGTATTCTAGAGTCAATTCAATGTTTATTTCTTGATTATTTCTTTTTACTGTGATTAACATTGTGTTTAAGCCTTTTTGTTGTATTATTTCTAATATTTTATTTACATCACCGTTTATGCTTTCACCATTTATTTTTACAATTTGGTCATTTGTTTTTATTCCCTGTTTTTCTGCACTACTTCCTTTTTCTATACTTAATATTTTGCAATTTTGATCAATGTACATTCCTGTACTTTTATTTTTTACTTCTGTTGGTTTAACATTATATTTTAATGTTTCACCATTTCTTTCTATTTTTATCTGTAATTCTTGCCCATTGTTCTTTTCCATTGCTTTATTTAAGTCATATTTATTTTTGATTTTCTTGCCGTCTAATTCTACAATTTTATCATTTTGTTGTAATTCTATTTCTTGTGCTGCATAGCCGTCTAAAACTGAACTTATTTCATTTGTTACATATGTTGTACTTGTTGACATTAAAATAAAGTATACTAACAAACCAAATACAATGTTTACAGTTGCACCTGCTACTACAATTGCTATTCTTTTTGGTATGCTTGCTTTTGAAAAAGAGCCTTCATTTTCTGACCTCTCTTCTTCTCCTTCCATACTGCAGAATCCTCCGTAGTGGTATTAATCTTAGTGCATATTTTGTTTCTTTTCCTTGTTTTTTCCATATTGTTGGTCCAAATCCTATTGCAAATTCATTTACTTTTACTTTACACAATTTTGCAACTATTAGGTGTCCCGCTTCATGTATCAATATTAGAAATCCAAGTAAAAATATTATTTTTAAGGCTGATATTATAATTGTCAAATTTACTCCTCCTTGTCGGGATTGAGGGACGTTCCTTAAAATCCCTTTTTTTAAATCAATGTGAATAACATATATGCAAATGGTGCTATAAATAACACACTATCTATTCTGTCTAGCATTCCTCCATGTCCTGGTAATAAATTGCTGTAATCTTTTATATCAACATATCTTTTTATGCAAGATGCTGAAAAGTCTCCTAATTGACCAATTAGACTCATTACAATTCCAAATATTGTTACTGTAAAATATGAATATTCATATGCAAAACAATTATTTAAAATCATTGTATATATTAATATTAATGCTGTTGCTCCTACTGTTCCGCCAATACATCCTTCTATTGACTTTTTAGGGCTTACTTTACTAAATTTGTGTTTTCCAAATCTCTTTCCTATGCAATATGCAAATACATCAGTTCCCCAAGATGCCATAAATACATATCCTAATAGTATTTTTCCATTATTCATTCCATCAATTAATGATAAAAACATTATAAATACTGGTATATAGCAAATTCCTAGTAATGTATATGCCATATCTTTAAATGTAATTTTCATATCTGACGCTATTACATGTGCAAATAATATTAGTATAATTGTTGGAATTGAATACATTAAAACATTTGTTAAGTTTTCTTTTGGTATGTAATTTATTATTGCCACAATAATACAACTTGCATATACTACCCATTTTATTGGCTTACATACTTTTGATATTGCTTTTAAATATTCATTCATTGCTATTATTGCTATTACTGTAAATAGTATTCCTGTTATTATATTGTTTGGTATTAATAGTATTATAGCAAGTGCTACTGCTACTATAAGTCCTGATGTTATTCTTTTAAAATCCATATTTTTGATTTCACTCCTCTTCGCTTGTTTGTCTTTCTATCTTTGTATTTCCTTTTGTTTTTCCGTTCATTTTGCTTTTTACTTTTTATTTAGCTCCAAATTTTCTATTTCTTTTTTGGTATTCTTCTATAGCTTCGTCTAGGTCTTTTTCACTAAAATCCGGCCAATTCTTATCAACAAATACAAATTCTGAATATACTAATTGCCAAGGTAAAAAGTTGCTTAGTCGTATTTCTCCACTTGTTCTTATTAATAAATCTGGGTCAGGTTGACCTTTTGTATATAAATTGTCTGATATTGTTTGTTCTGTTATATCTTCAATTTTCATTTCATTATTTTGTATTTTTTCAGCAATGTTCTTTACTGCTCCTAATATTTCGTCTCTACCACCATAGTTTAATGCTATATTGAATGTTATTCCTGTGTTATCTTTTGTTCTTTCCATACATTTTTCTATTAGGTCATTCATTTTGTCTGATAGGCCTTGTCTGTTTCCTAATATTTGTACTTTTATATTTTCTGAATCCGCTCTTTTACTATAGCTTTCAAGATAGTTCATCATTAAATTCATTAATGTTGATACTTCTTCTTCTGATCTTTTCCAATTTTCTGTTGAAAATGCATATACTGTTATATATTTTATACCTATATTTTTTGCATATCTAACTATTTTTTCAAGTGTTTTTGCTCCCTCTTTATGTCCTAGTGCTACTGGTAGTCCTTTATTTCTAGCCCACCTTCTATTTCCATCCATTATAATTGCAATATGCTTTGGTAAATTTTCTTGTTCCATTTTATCCCCCTATACTATGCCTAGTTTTATTTATTTCTGTCTTTTATGTATAAAGCAAGTTGTCTTAAAAATTCTGATTTTTCTCCATATATTTTTATTTGTTCAATTGCTTCTTCTATTATTTTATTTAACTCTTGCTTTGCTCCATCTAATCCATAATATGATACATATGTACATTTACCCAATTCTTTATCATTTCCTACAGGTTTTCCAGTAATTTCTGGATTTCCTTCTTCTGATAAAATATCGTCTTTAATTTGAAATGCTAATCCTATTTTTTCTGCATATATTGTTAATCTTTCTATGTCTTTTTCTGAAGCTTCTGCCAATATTGCTCCCATTCTTACACATAATTTTAGCAATGCTCCTGTTTTATTTATGTGTATATATTCTAACATTTCTTTTGAAATTTGTTGTCCTTCTAATTCTGTATCCAAGTATTCCCCTACAATCATTCTATCTACGGCTTTTGAAAACTCATTAAATGCTTTCACTTTGCTATGAAAGTTCTCTTTGTATTGGTTTTCTACTGAATACAAAATTTCGTCACTTAATACTATATATGCTTGGTTTAATAAGCCATCTCCTGCAAGTAGTGCTGTTGGATGGTTAAATTTTTTGTGATTTGTTGGTTTTCCATGTCTGAAATCGTCATTATCAACTTCTGGCAAGTCGTCGTGAATTAATGAGAAATTGTGTATCATTTCTATTGCTACTGCAAATGGCATTGCTTCTTCATAGCTATCTCTAAACAACTCGTATGTTGCTAAAACTAATATTGGTCTTAGTCTTTTTCCTCCAGCCATTAGACTGTATTCCATAGAGTTGTTTAATGTCTTTTCTGGGCAGTTTTCTTTTTTTAAATATTTTTCTAGTTCTTTATCTATTATATTTTGATACTTTTTTAAATTCTCTTTAAATCCCATTTTTGCTTTGTCCTTCCTAATGTTTTTGCAATAATCTAAAACAGATATTAATTATTAGAATATTTTCTGTTTTTACCCTTGTTTCTAATTCATATACAATGTTTTTCTCTATATAATATTATTTCAAAATTTATACAGACATTACTTCTTTTTCTTTGTTTTCTAATATTTTGTCTATTTCTTCTACACTTTTATCTGTTAATTTTTGAATGTCATTTTCTGCTTGTTTAAGTTCATCTTCTGTCATGTTTCCTTCTTTTTGCTCTGCTTTTGCTGTTTCTATTCCGTCTCTTCTAACTGCCCTAACAGCTACTTTGGCTTCTTCAGCCATTTTTTTAATGTCTTTTACTAAGTCTTTTCTTCTTTCTTCTGTTAATTCTGGAAATGCTAATCTTATTACTTTTCCATCATTGTTTGGATTAATTCCAATGTCTGATGCTAATATTGCTTTTTCAATTTCTTTTAATACACTCATATCCCAAGGTTGGATAACTATTAGTCTTGCTTCTGGTACTGATACACCAGCTACTTGGTTTATTGGTGTTGGTGTTCCATAATAGTCTATTTTTACTTTGTTTAATATTGCAGGGTTTGCTCTTCCTGCTCTTACCTCTGATAATTTTTCACTGTATACATTTATACATTTTTCCATTTTTTCTTTAATATTTGTATAATCCATAATTTTTCTCCCTTCAATTCGCTTTGTCCCTTTGGGGACGGTTCTGTTTGCGACATTTTTTATTTTACTATTGTTCCTATATGTTCTCCTTTAACTGCTCTTACTATGTTTTCTGGGTCTGCTATTCCAAATACTAGTAATGGAATATTATTATCTCTACATAGTGCTGTTGCTGTTGAATCCATAACTTTTAAATCTTTTTCTAGGACTTCTAAATATGATATTTTATCAAATTTTTCTGCAGTTGGGTCTAATTTAGGGTCTGCAGAATATACTGCATCTATTGCTTTTCCTAGTAATATTATATCAGCATTTATTTCTGTTGCTCTTAGTACTGCTGCTGTATCTGTTGTAAAATATGGGTGTCCTGTACCACATGCAAATATTACTACTCTTCCTCTTTTTAGATGTTTTTCTGCCTTTCTTATTATAAATGGTTCTGCTATTTCTCTCATTTCTATTGCTGTTTGTACTCTAGAATGAACTCCTCTTGCTTCTAATGCGTCTTGTAATGCTAATCCATTCATTGCTGTTGCTAGCATTCCCATGTAGTCCGCTGTTGCTCTTTCCATTTGGTGTCCGTTTCTTCCTCTCCAGAAGTTTCCTCCTCCTACTACAATTCCTACTTCTACTCCCATTTCTGTTACTTCTTTTATTTTGTCACATATTTTTCCTACTAATTCTACATTGACTCCTGTTTTTTGTTCTCCTGCTAAGGCTTCGCCACTTAGTTTTAGTAGTATTCTTTTATATTTTGCTTCTGACAATTTTTTCACTCTCCTTAGTTTTGTTTTCTTATGCGTATTCTATCATATATTTTCTAAATTGAATAGTGTTTTTTTAATTTTTTAATAAATATGATAAAAAGATTTGTTACAGTTCAGTAGGAAAAATCCCTGAAATACCTGTGAATGATATTTTGAATATATTTTCTCAGGTTCCCTACATGATGTTAACAAATTCTAATGCAAATACTCTAACAATACCCGAAGACAGGACCCTTTAGAGCATTTACTTAAGAATTTGTGACATTATTTTGGTCACATTCGAAATATATTCAAAATATCATTCACAGGTATTTCAGGGATTTTCCTTACTGAACTGTAACAAAGATTTTGAGGCCGCTATATTATTTTTTATATAATTAGGTAAAAGAACAAATTTGAAAAAAAGTCGATAATCTTGCTGAATTATCAACTTGTTTTTATTATTTTTCTAACCATATTTCATATATATATCCTCGTGACTCATTAAAACCATTCATAATGTAATATTCGCCAGTTAAAGTACTTATGTCATTTTCTAATACCATTTCGTCTTTTTTCTTTTCAGATGAATTATATTTTTTGCTACTTGATGGATACCAACTTGCTCCCCATACATTTGTTGTGGTTGTTGCTAATATTCTTCCATGGCTATCATCATATGCATATTCAGTCATTTTACCTTTTGATTTAATAGTTTTAAAATTTGTTAGGTCTATAGCTTTATTAGTGGTTACTCCTCCACCTCCACCATTACTATATGCATCAATATATATGTTATCAGAATTAAATGTTACTTTGCAACCCCCATAATCAGTTCTATTAATATGACTCATTCCACCTGTAATGTATTCAAAGACCTTTCCATTTAAATACAAATAAATTTTGTCTATTGTATTACTTTGAACTTCTTTAGAATTTTTCAATTTTCCATTTTCATCTACTGCTATCACTTGTATGTTGTATTTACTATTATATTCCAAATTATCATATATGAATTTATTTTCAGTTGAACCACCTACGACTTTTCCATTCAAAAGCCAAATATATGCACCTATTTTATTTCCATTATTAACTTTTATATTTTCTGCAGTTGCATATATATATGACCCATTTGTACTATGTCAAGATAGTAGACACGAAAAAAATTATTTTTTATTTTATATTTTTAAAAGTGGACACAGCCAACC
>CAKOWP010000025.1 GCA_934122385.1 uncultured Clostridia bacterium
TTTAAAGAAGAAATAGAAAAAATAGTTGCATAAATTATATATTGATTTTGCGTTGCTATTATTTTTTGAATGGACAATTTATAAAAAAATAAAAAAATTTTAAAAAAACTATTGCAAAATAAATAAAGTTATATTACAATTTACATTAAGTGGAGAAAAGTGGTACAAAGTGGTAGAAAAGTGAAAAGAGGTGAAGACCATTGTTAATGGGTGAATATGAGCATACTCTAGATGCCAAAGGCAGATTAATAATGCCTGCAAAATTAAGACAAGACATTGGAGAAAAATTCGTTATAACTAAAGGATTAGACGGATGTTTATTTGCTTTTTCACAAGAAGAATGGTTGAACTTTGAAACAAAACTAAAATCACTACCACTATCAGACAGGAACGCAAGAAACTTTGTTAGATTTTTCTTATCAGGAGCAACTGAATGTGAAATTGATAAACAAGGTAGGTTTCTAATTCCAAATAATTTACGTTCAGCAGTAGAACTAGAAAAAGAAGCAGTAATAATTGGAGTAGGTACTAGGTTAGAAATATGGAATAAGGCAAATTGGGAAAGATGCGACGAGAATATATCCGTAGATGAAATTGCTGAAAATATGACTATGCTTGGTATATAACTTGCAAAAGTTTATATAGAATACAAAAGACAGAATTACTAAGGAGAAATATACAAAAGATAAAAAATACAAATGATAAGTTTACAAAAGAAAAAGTTACTAAAGATTGTTAAAGTAACTAAAGAAAAGATTACAAAAGATTAAATTACAAAAGTTAAAAGAACAAAAGAAAATGGTACAAAAGATAAATGTACTTGAGAAAATATGTGCAAAAGAAATCTAATACTAAAGATTTTGCAAATGATAAAAAATTACAGAAGAATATCAAAAAACATAAGTAAAAAATCCAAAGAAAAGATTACTAAGGATTTTATAAAAATACCAAAAGAAAAAAACATATTATGCAAACAGCTGGTACTTTTACCAGCTGTTTTGCGTCTATAAAAGAAAAAATATGAGTATTTGACTATAAACTTATTTAAGAAGGTTTTAGAAAAAGCGTATATAAAATTTTATAGAATATGTAATATCAAAAACATTTAAGAGGTGAAAAATTGGAATTTAAGCATAAACCTGTAATGTTAGAAGAATGCATATGTGGGTTGAATATTAAACCTGATGGAATATATGTTGATGGAACTCTTGGAGGAGCAGGACATAGCAGAGAAATAGTAAAAAGACTATCAAAAGAAGGATTACTAATTGGAATAGATAGAGATGAAGATGCTCTAAAAGCGGCAAAAGAAAACTTGAAGGAATTTCGAAATGTAAAATTCGTTAAAGATAATCATGACAATATAAAGCAAATTTTAAAAGACATTGGAATAGAAAAAGTTGATGGAATCTTACTTGACTTAGGTGTTTCTTCATATCAATTAGATGAAAGAAATAGAGGATTCAGTTATCTAGGTGAAAATGAACTTGATATGAGGATGGATAAAAACCAGGAGTTGTCTGCGAAAAATGTTGTAAATGAGTATCCAGAAGAAAAACTTGCAAATATCATATATGAATATGGTGAAGAAAGATTTTCAAGACAAATAGCCAGAAACATATGCGAATATAGAAAAGAACATTTAATTAATACTACAAAACAATTAGTAGAAATAATAGAAAAATCAATTCCAAAATCAAAACAAAATGATGGACATCCTGCAAAAAGGACATTTCAGGCAATTAGAATTGAAGTAAATGACGAAATTAAACCATTATATAATACAGTAAAAGATTGCATAGATTGCTTAAAACCACAAGGAAGATTATGTATTATAACATTTCATTCTTTGGAAGATAGAGCTGTTAAAAATGCAATGCTAGATGCAAAAGGAAAATGCACTTGTCCACCTGATTTACCATATTGTGTATGTGGTGCAAAATCACTTGGAAAAGTAATTACTAGAAAACCAATTGTAGCTACAAAAGAAGAACAAGAAGAAAATAGCAGAAGCAAAAGTGCAAAACTTAGAATTTTTGAAAAAGAATAATGTCTCATGTGGGACGGTTCTGTTTGAGACATCGGTTCCAAAAGAGACATATATGAATTTAAAAGAAAGAGAGGTGAAAAATAACTTATGGCACAAGCAAAGTATCAATATGGAACTAGCCCTAGAAAGTTAGAACCAGATTATACTCGAAAAACAAGTCAAAGGCAAAAAAGAAAACCATTAAAAGTTGTCAAAGAATTGCCTAGACAACAAATACAAATTTCTAAAGAACAACATAAAAAACAAATGAAAACAACAGTTACAGTTGTTGGGTTATTTTTGTTGTTATTAACCATAAGTTGTAGAAACTCTCAAATAGATAGACAATTTGATCAAATTCAAGATCAAAAGAAACAGTTGGCTGCTTTGCAAAAAGAGAATGAGCAATTAAAAGTTAGTATTGAAAATAGTGTAAATATTAGCAATATTGAAAAGGTTGCTAAGGAAGAGTTGGGAATGCAAAAATTAAGTGGTAAGCAAACAGTATATGTTACTTTACCTAAAAAAGATTATGTTGAATCTGCTTCAGAAAAAGTGGTTATTGAAAAAAATAAAACTTGGTGGGAAACAGTTGCAGATAAAATTTTGAATTTTTAATTTTATTGATAAATTTTAAAATTTACTACAAGAAAAATTTAATAAGAATAAATTAAAACACTTCTAATAAATATTATTAGAGGTGTTTTTTTATATTCTAGGAAAGTTATCATAGTATGATAACTTTCTGTAGAAGATAAATATGGCGGAAATTAGATTTTGTAGCAGTTTGCACTGCGTACAAAATCTTAATTCCGGTTTTTTAGCGAATGTATATACAAAATAAATGTTGAAAGGATGAAAATTATGGTGAAAATAAATTTATCAACAAAAAAGAGGATGAGAGTAACACTATTTATAATTTTTTTAATAATTGTGTTGTTAATTGGAAGATTAGGATATGTACAACTAATAGATGGAAAAAAGTTATCAAAATTGGCATATGAACAACAAACATTAGATAGAACAATAAACCCAAAGAGAGGAACTATTTATGATGCAACAGGGCAGGTTCTGGCACAAAGTAGCACTGTTGAGACTGTTACTGTAAATCCTGGAAATATTGATAAGAATGATAAAGAAAAGGTGGCAAAAAAACTTTCTGATATTTTTGAGTTAGATTATGAAAAAACTTTGAAGAAAGTTTCTAAGAGAAGTTCTATAGAAACTATTGCTAAAAAGGTTGATAAGAAAAAGACTGATGAACTTAGAAAATGGATGGAAGAGGAGAATATCACAACAGGAATAAACATTGATGAAGATACAAAAAGATATTATCCTAATAATAATTTAGCATCTCAAATTATAGGATTTTGTGGAAGTGATAATCAAGGACTTGACGGAATTGAAGCAAAATATGATAGTGTGCTTTCTGGAACAAAAGGTGCAATTAAGAGACATACTGATGCAAAAGGTGGAGAAATAGGTGAAGAGGGTGAGACATATGTTGCGGCTAAAAATGGAAATGATGTTGTTCTTACGATAGATATGAATATTCAATCAATTGTAGAAAAATATTTGAAAGAAGCATGTATTGACAATAAGTGTACAGATGGTGGAAATATTGTTGTTATGAATCCACAAAATGGTGATATTCTAGCGATGGCAACATATCCGGATTATAATTTAAATGAACCATATGCGGCATATACAGACGAATTAAAGGGGATTTGGGATACAACAGATCAGGCAGAAAAGACAAAAAGCTTACAGGCTGTTTGGAGAAATAGAGCAATTACAGATACATATGAGCCTGGTTCAACGTTTAAAACTATTACTGCATCTGCATCTCTTGAGGAGGGGCTAGTTACAGATATAGATAAACAGGGGCAATTCTGTTGTACAGGTGGAATTGAAGTTGCAGGAGTAAGAATAAAATGTTGGAGATATTATAGGCCACATGGGGCAGAGAGTTTAAGACAGGCATTAATGAATTCGTGTAACCCAATTTTTATAGGTCTAGGTCAAAAAATGGGTGTTCACACATATTATAGCTATTTACAGAAATTTGGTTTATTAGAGAAAACTGGAATTGATTTGCCAGGTGAGGCAGGAAGTATATTTTTGGCTGAAAATAAGGCGGGGCCTGTTGAATTAGCAACAATAAGCTTTGGGCAAAGATTTGAAATTACTCCAATTCAGTTGGTTACAGCTGTTTCTTCAATAGCAAATGGTGGGAATTTAGTTCAACCAAGAGTTGTTAAATCAATAATTGATAGTGAAACAGGTGAAAAAAATGATATTGAAACAAAAGTTAAATCACAAACAATTTCTAAAGAAACATCAGAAAAAGTTTTAAGTATGATGGAATCTGTTGTTTCAGAAGGTACTGGTAAAAATGCTAAAGTTGCTGGTTATAGAATTGGTGGAAAGACAGGGACTTCTGAAGATGGTGTAAATACTAATAAATATGTTACTTCATTTTTAGGTGTTGCACCTATTGAAAATCCACAAGTAGTTTTACTTGTTACTTTGTATAACCCTACTGGTGAAGGCGGACACCAAGGTGGTGGTGTTGCAGCTCCTGTTGGAGGCCAAGTTTTTAGTGAGATTTTGCCTTATTTGGAAGTATCACAGGGAAATCAAGATGAAGTTGAACATGTTGAACAAGTCCAAGTTCCTAATGTTGAGGGATTAAGTATTAAGGAGGCGGAAAAAACTACTAAAGAAGTGGGATTGGAAATTAGTGTTCAAAATGATTCAGAAGAACTTGATAGAGAGAATACTATTATTAAAGAACAGGCTCCAAGAGAAGGTGTTAGTGTTAATAAAGGTAGTAAAATTTTTGTGGAATTTTGAACCAATTGAACCAATGGGGACGTTCTTATGAACCAATGGGGACGTTCTTAAATTGGTTGAAAAATTAATAATAAAGATTTATATTTAAATTTTATAATTTCAACCAATTTAAGAACGTCCCCATTGGTTCATAAGAACGTCCCCATTGGTTCAAAAATATTAGTACAAAATTCCCAAAAAACTCTATACAAAAAGCAAAAATAGTTATATAATGTAACCAAAATTATGAGCAAAAATTTGGTCATAAAACATATTAAAATGAAGGGATGATTCTAAATGGAATTAAAAAAAATATTAGTAGGATTAGAAGGGATTAAAGCAAAAGGAAATGTAGACTTAGAGATTAAAGGAATTGAGAAAAATTCAAAAGAAGTAAAAGAAGGATATATGTTTATTGCAATAAAAGGCTTTTCAGTTGATGGACATAAATTTATAGCAGGTGCAATTGAAAATGGTGCAACAGCAGTAATGGTAGAAGAAGGATGTGATTTAAAAGCATTAAATATACCAGAAAATGTAACAATTTTAATGGTACCAGATACAAGAAAAGCATTAGCAATATGTTCATCAAACTTTTATGGTAATCCATCAGCACAATTAAAATTGATTGGTGTTACTGGAACAAAGGGAAAAACAACAACAACATTTATGATTAAAGAAATATTAGAAAAAGCAGGTAAAAAAGTTGGACTAATAGGAACAATTGCAACATATATAAATGGTAAGAGAATAAAAGATAGTGATAGAACAACACCAGAAAGTTTGGAATTACAACAAACTTTTAGACAAATGGTAGACGAAGGTGTTGAGGTTTGTGTAATGGAAGTATCTTCACAAAGTCTAAAATTGCACAGAGTTGATGGATGTCAATTTGATATAGTTTTATTTACAAACTTTTCAGAAGATCATATAAGTGAAAAAGAACATCCAACTATGGAAGATTATTTTAATTCAAAATTAAAATTATTTGAAATGTGCAAAACAGGAATAGTTAATGCAGATGATTTACATGCTGCAAAAATACCAAGATTATTCCCAGAAAGCAATATTGTAACATATGGTATTGATAATTTTGCAAATGTTTTAGCGAAAGATATAACAATTACAAATTCATATGTTGATTTCAAAGTAAAAATAACAGACAGAAATGAAAGAGTAAAAACAGGAATACCAGGTAGATTCAGTGTTTACAATTCATTAGCTGCTATTTGTGTAGCACAAAAATTTGGAATTGATCCAGAAGTTATAAAGGAAGCTTTAGCTGAGGTTAGAGTACCAGGAAGATCAGAATTAGTGGATAATAAATTAGAATTAACTATAATGATAGACTATGCTCATTCTCCAGAAAGTTTGCAAAATATTTTGCAAGCAGCTAAGAGCTATACTCGTGGAAGAGTTATTTCTGTATTTGGTTGTGGTGGAGACAGAGACTCTGGTAAAAGACCAATAATGGGTGAAATATCAGGTAAAATTGCTGATTACACAATAGTTACATCAGATAACCCAAGAACAGAAGATCCACACAAAATTGTTGATCAAATTGAAGAGGGTATTAAAAAGACAAAAGGTAAATATGAGGTTGTTGTTGATAGAGTTGAGGCTATTGAACATGCTATCAAGATGGCAAATAAGAGAGATATCATTATTCTAGCTGGTAAGGGACATGAACCTTATCAAGAAATAAATGGTGTTAAACATCCTTTTGATGAGAGAATCATAGTAAGAGATATTATAGAAAAAATGGGAAAATAATAAATACAATTTGTAGAATTTAAAATTTGATAATATATTGTTTTTTTATACCTTGGTGTCGCAATTTCCATATTTTAAATATACTTATATGTAAATTGCTCCAGTTCGCACTCGCTTGTGCTTGTTTGATCGCTTACGCGGTATTTCAAAAACAATATATTATCAAAATATGGTAAATTATGAATATTAAAAAAACAACAAAAGATATAAAAGGAAAGGTTGATTAAATTGGATTTGGAGATAAAAGTATTGCTGGCAACATTTGTTATTTCAGTAATTTGTGGATTAATAACAATACCAATATTAAAAAAATTAAAAGTAGGTCAAATAGAAAGAGATGATGGACCTGCATCACATTTAAAAAAACAGGGAACTCCTACAATGGGAGGAATTATAATGATAATTGCAATAATTATTGCAGTTACAGGTACATATATATTTTTACATTTAACAGGAAATGAAGAAGTAGCGAAAAAATTGTTACCAATGTTATTAATAACAATTGGATATGGATTGATAGGTTTTATAGATGACTTTAAAAAATTAGTTTTAAAAAATACAGAAGGTTTAAAACCAAGTTATAAAATGTTAGGACTTTTAATTATAGCCGTTGCATATGTTTTATTCTTAATATATGGTTTTAAAATAGGAACAGAAACATATATTCCAATTTGGAAAATGTATATAAACATTCCAGAAATTTTATATATTCCTTTGGCAATTATAGTTATATTAGGAACAACAAATGCAGTAAATCTTACAGATGGAATTGATGGCTTATCTTCAAGTGTTTCTGCAATAATTATAACAGCACTAACAGTTATAGGGATAAGTAATCAAGTATATGAAGTATCAATATTTGGAAGTATTGTAATTGGTGCAACATTAGGATTTTTAATGTTTAATTTACATCCAGCAAAAGTATTTATGGGAGATACAGGTTCATTGATGCTTGGTGGAGTGATATCAGGATTAGCATTATATTTAAAAATGCCATTATTATTACTTGTTATAGCAATAATACCTGTTTTAGAAACATTATCAGTTATAATACAAGTTGCATATTTTAAAAAGACTGGAAATAGAATATTTAAAATGGCACCTTTACATCATCATTTTGAGTTATCAGGTTGGAAAGAAAATAAAGTTGTAGTTGTATTTTCGTTGATAACTTTAGTTGCATGCTTTATAGGGCTAAAAATAGTGTAGTAGGAGGATTATAAATGGCAAAAAAGAAAAAAGAAAAAAGTTTTTCAAGCTTTTTGAATAATCCGTTTGATTTTACATTAGTAATAACAATTTTGCTATTACTAGGAATAGGCTTAGTTATGGTGTTATCAGCAAGTTCACCATCAGCACTTTCAGAAAGTGGAAATAGTTATGCCTATTTTTCTAAACAATTATTATTTGCTATTTTAGGAATAATTGCTATGGCTTTTATTTCTAAAATAGATTATAGATTTTATCAAAAATTCTATAAACATGCTTGGTGGATATCAATAATATTATTAGCTATTGTTATGTCACCATTGGGAAAAGAAGTAAATGGTGCTAAAAGATGGATTTATCTAACAGAAACATTTTCATTTCAACCATCAGAAATGGTCAAATTCTTAATGATTATTTTTTATGCAGGACTTTTAGTTAAAGATAGAGATGAACTTCCTTTGTATTGGAAAGGGTTAGTAAAACATATGTTATATCTTGTACCAATAATAGGTCTTCTACTATTGGAACCACACATGAGTGCATCTATGGTTATAATAGGAATTGTTTGTGTAATGATGATAGTGGCTGGCTGTAAGTTTAAACACTTTGCATTAACAGGAATTGGAGTTGGAATTCCTGGATTAGCAGCACTTATAGCTTTAGAACCATATAGATTAAAAAGATTTATAACTTTTTTGGATCCATGGCAGGATATTACTAATACTGGATGGCAAGTTGTTCAAAGTTTATATGCTATAGGTTCAGGTGGATTATTTGGAGTTGGACTAGGTGATAGTAAACAAAAATATTTATATATACCAGAGCCACACAATGACTTTATTTTCTCAATATTAGCTGAGGAACTTGGTTTTGTGGGATGTGCAGTTGTGTTAATTTTATTTGCTGTATTTATTTGGAGAGGTGTATTAATTGCAATGAAGGCTCCTGATATGTTTGGTAGTTTAATTGCTATTGGTATTACTGCTTTGGTTGCTATACAGGTTATTATAAATGTTGCGGTTGTTACATCTTCGATGCCTGCAACAGGTATGCCTTTACCTTTCTTTAGTTATCGGTGGTACGGCATTGTTTATTTTGTTGTGCGAGATGGGTGTATTGCTTAATATTTCGCGTGCTGGTGCAAAAAATTAAAAATTTGGGATTTTGGATAGTATCCATTAATCCTAAATTTTTACAGGAGGATAAAATGAGAGTTATTATTGCTGCAGCAGGTACAGGAGGACATATAAATCCTGGCCTTGCAATTGCAAATAAAATAAAAGAAGAAGAAAAAGATTCAAAAATAATTT
This sequence comes from uncultured Clostridia bacterium, assembly GCA_934122385.1. Taxonomy (GTDB): domain Bacteria; phylum Bacillota; class Clostridia; order TANB77; family CAG-508; genus CAG-269. Next base: position 9,157 of record CAKOWP010000025.1, read on the forward strand.
TTATTGGAACAACAAGAGGCTTAGAAAATGATTTAGTTCCAAGAGCAGGTTATGAATTAAAAACAATTGATGCCTATGGTTTAAGTAAAAAGATATCAATTGAAAATATCAAAAAAATGTATAAGACATTTAAAGGTCTTGGTGAGGCTAAAAGAATAATTAAAGAATTTAAACCTGATATTGTAATTGGAACTGGTGGATATATTTGTGGAGCAACAATTTCTGCTGCACATAGTTTAGGGATTCCAACATTGTTACATGAAAGCAATGCATTTCCTGGAAAGGCAGTAAAAATGCTTGCCAAGAAAACTGATACAATATTAGTTTCTTTTGAAGATGCTAAGGCAAGAATAAAAAATGCAAAAAATATTGTGTGTACAGGTACTCCAGTAAAAATTGTAAAAAAAGATTATGGAATAAATGAAAAATTAGAAATAATCAAAAAAGCAGGGCTTAATGAAACGAAGTCAATTGTTTTAATATTTGGTGGAAGCCAAGGTGCTCAAAAAATTAATGAGGCAATTTTGGATATTTTGAAAAATAAATTAAATAATGATTATCAAATTATGTGGGCTACAGGGCCAAAACAATATGATATCATTAAAGAAAGATTATTGGATAAAAACATTAATATCAACAATATAGAAAATGCCAAAATTGTTCCATATATTTACAATATGGAAGAAATTATGAATGTTTCTAATTTGATTGTTGCAAGAAGTGGCGCAATGACAATTACTGAGATTTCTAATTTGGGTAAACCATCAATTTTGATTCCATTACCAAATGTTAGTGGTGACCATCAATTTCATAATGCAAAGGTTTTGGAAAATGTTGGAGCAGCAAAGATTATTTTAAATGATGAATTAAATGGTGAAATTTTGAACAAACAAATAGAAGAAATAGTTTTAGATAAAAATATAGAAATACAAATGTCAAAAAATGCTCTTAAAGTTTCTACTCATGATGTTGAGGATAAAATCTATAAAGAAGTTTTAAAATTAGTGAAAAAATAATGATATAGGGAGAACGAAAAATGTATAAAAATATAAAATCTAAAATTATACTAATTTCTGTATTAATAGGATTAATACTTATTGGAGCTTTAGGATTTATATATATAAATTCTTTAGCTCAAATTCCACAAGTTATAGATGGACAAGATGCCAATATATTGGTACAAGCAAAAAAAACGGTTGCTATAATAATTACTATTTATGTAGTTTCAGCAATAGCAATTTCAATATATTTATCAAAATTTGTAATTTGCCCAAAAAATAAATATATAAAAGGTGACGAAAGAGCTGAATTAAAGGACAAGCTTAATGAAGTTTCTTCTAGAAAAAATCAAATAGAAACAATTTTGTTACATATGACAGATGGAATTATTGCATTTAATATGAAAGGTGAAATTATATTAATAAATCCTGCAGCCAAGAAATTTTTAAGTATTAGTCCAGAGGATAATACGTTTGATGACATATTTGGAAAATTTAAATTAGATATTAATACTGAAAAAGTAATTTATTTGGATAGCTGGACATCTACAGAACAAAGAATTCAAGTAGATGACCAATATGTTAAAGTTTTATTTGCACCATTTAAGAATGAGGAAGAAAGACCAGATGGGGTAATTGCTGTGATTCAAGATATTACAGAACATGTTAAATTGGATAATATGCAAAAAGAATTAGTTGCGGATGTATCACATGAATTGAAAACACCAATAACATCAATAATGGGATATGCTGATACACTATTAGAAGGTGGATATGATGACGAAACTCAAACTAAATTTTTAAATGTAATTGCTTCAGAATCCAGAAGAATGGCACGTTTAGTGACTGATTTATTAACTCTTTCTAGATATGATAGCAATAAAAAGAAAACAAAAAAAGAAACATTTGATTTAGGTGAACTAGTTAAAATGTGCCAGGAAAAACTAGCAATTGAAATAAAGAAAAAAGGACATAAGGTAAATTCATTTGTTACAGCAGATGTTCCACCAGTTTATGCTGATAAAGATGATATAGAACGTGTAGTTTTAAACATCTTAACAAACAGTATTAAATATACACCAGATAATGGTGAAATAAAAATTTACGTTGGTTTTGTTTACAATGATGCTTATATTAAGATATTTGATAATGGTATAGGTATTCCAGAAGATGATTTATCTAGAATTTTTGAAAGATTTTATAGAGTTGATAAAGCACGTACTAGGGAAATGGGTGGTACTGGTTTAGGGCTTTCTATTGCTAAAGAAATTTTGGATAAAAATGGTGGAAGTATTGATATTAAAAGTAAAGTTGGAGAGGGTACAGAAGTTGTTATTCGTATTCCGACGAAACAATAAAAACAAAGTGCAAGAGAGTTTATTTTTCTTGTACTTTGTTTGTTATGCAAAGATTTTCTTAGACTCTGAATTGTAACTATTTTTATGTATTTGTCAAAAAATGTCGAAATATTTTTATTGACACACAAATATTGATGGTGTATAATGATAGCACAAAATTGAAAAAGTAATACTGATAATATCATATTTTTGCTTTAGTATTATGAAAATAGATTTTGAATATATAGGGAAGGAGGAGTAGAAATGGCAGATAATGAAATAAAAGAAATGTTATTGGATTTAAAGAAAAATCAAGAAGAGAGAGACAAAATATTATTTGACTTAAAGAAAGGACAAGAAGAGAGAGATAAAATATTATTTGACTTAAAGAAAGGACAAGAAGAGAGAGACAAAATATTATTTGACTTAAAGAAAGGACAAGAAGAGAGAGATAAAATATTATTTGACTTAAAGAAAGGTCAAGAAGAGAGAGATAAAATATTATTTGACTTAAAAAAAGGACAGGAAAAATTATTTAAGGGTCAAGAAGAATTATTTAGAGGTCAAAAACAATTATTTGACGGTCAAGAAAAACTAATAAACAGAGTTGATAAAATTGAAGAAAGACAACAAAACATGGATAATAGGTTAGACAAAATAAGTCAATCAGTAGCAGTAATAGAAAACGACCATGGAGAAAAACTGCAAGTTTTATTAGATGTAGTCACAGGACATATAAAAAAATTTGATTCAGAAAATAGCAAGATAGAAAAATGCGAAGAAAGATTAGATGACCATGATAACAAAATCTATGCTTTAAATTCAGTAGTTCAAGCGTATTAATTTTAAAGTAATACCCTATTGAACATCAAAATTCAATAGGGTATATAATTATTATATCACAAATGCAAATTACATTTTACTCAATATATATAAAGTCAATGCAAATCACATTTATTAAATTTTACAAATATTATTTAACAACAACATTATAAATTTTATTTTTAACATAAATCTCTTTAACAATAGTCTTACCATCCAATTTAGAATCAATAGCATTATGAACTTTTTCTTTAACAGAGGATTCATCTTCATCAACAGAAATAGTTATAGTTGCCTTTAATTTTCCATTAAATTGAATAGGTAATGTAATTTCATCATCAACAGTTTTTTCTTCATCATATTCTGGCCAAGAGTATGTAGAAATATCAGCTTCAAAACCGGCAATTTTATTAAGTTCTTCAGTGATGTGTGGTGCAAATGGGTTTAATAAAGTTAAGAATGTTTTGAATTCAGCTTTATTAATTTTACCAATTTTGTAGAACTCATTAACCATTGTCATAAATGTAGATACAGAAGTATTAAATTTCATATCCTCAATATCTTGTGAAACTTTTTTAATTGCTTTATGCATCATTTTTTCAGCTTCTGGTGAATATGAATTACCATCAACTAACATATTTTGCATGTTCCAAACTCTGTCTAGGAATTTACCACATCCACGGATACTTTCCATAGACCATGCAGCAACTTGGTCAAATGGTCCCATGAACATTTCATAAACTCTGAAAGTATCTGCACCAAATTCATCTACTATATCATCTGGGTTAATAACATTTCCTTTAGATTTGGACATTTTTTCACCATTTGTTCCCAAAATCATTCCATGAGAAGTACGTTTTTGATATGGTTCTTTTGTAGGAACAACACCAATATCATATAAGAATTTATGCCAAAATCTTGAATATAATAAGTGTAAAGTTGTATGTTCCATACCACCATTGTACCAGTCAACAGGTGACCAATATTCTAAGGCTTCTTTTGATGCAAGTTCTTTATCATTATGTGGGTCCATATATCTTAAGAAATACCAAGAAGAACCAGCCCATTGAGGCATTGTATCTGTCTCTCTTTTTGCAGGTTTACCACAATGAGGACAAGTTGTATTAATCCAGTCTGTTTGTTTTGCTAAAGGTGATTCACCATTTTCTCCAGGTGTAAATTCTTCAACTTCTGGTAATCTTAAAGGTAAGTCTTTTTCGTCAAGTGGAACCCAACCGCAGTCTTCACAATAAACCATTGGAATAGGTTCACCCCAATATCTTTGACGAGAAAATACCCAGTCACGCAATTTGTAATTAACCTTTTTAGTACCAATATGATTATCTTCTAAGTATTTTATAACAGCCTTTTTAGCTTCAGCAACTTCTAAACCATTTAAGAAATCAGAATTGATAAGTTTACCTGTTGCAACATCTGTAAATGCCTCTTTTGATAAATCGACATTTTCACCATCAACAACTTGAACAATTGGTAAATTGAATTTTTTAGCAAATTCATAATCACGAGTATCATGAGCAGGAACAGCCATTATTGCACCAGTACCATAAGTTATTAAAACATAATCTGAAATCCAAATTGGAATTTCTTTGTTTGTTAATGGATTAATAGCAGTGATTCCTTTAATTTCAACACCTGTTTTTTCTTTATTCAACTCAGAACGTTCAAATGCTGATTTTAAACTTGCTTGTTTTTGATATTCTTGAACTTCGTCCAAGTTTTCAATTTTATCTTCTAACTCTTTTAAAATAGGATGTTCTGGTGAGATAACCATATAAGTTGCACCAAATAAAGTATCAGGTCTTGTTGTGTAAACAGTTAAATTTTTATCCATATTAGCAATTTTGAAATTAACTTCTGCACCTTCTGATCTACCAATCCAATTTTTTTGTTGAACTTTGATTTTCTCTAAGAAATCAACATCGTCTAAATCATCTATTAATTTTTGAGCATAATCAGTAATTTTAAGCATCCATTCGGATTTTTCCTTTTGAACAACAGGGCTTCCGCATCTTTCACAAACACCGTTAACAACTTCCTCATTTGCTAAACCAACTTTACAACCTGTACAGAAATTAATAGGCATTGTTGTTTTATATGCTAGACCATGTTTGTATAATTGAATGAAAATCCATTGTGTCCATTTATAATATTCAGGGTCTGTTGTGTCAATTTTTCTAGACCAGTCAAAAGAAAATCCTAAAGATTTTAATTGTTCTGTAAAGTGTGCTATATTTTGAGCTGTTGTTATTTTAGGATGTACATTTGTCTTTATTGCATAGTTTTCAGCAGGTAAACCAAATGCATCAAATCCTATTGGGAATAAAACATTATATCCTTGAAGTCTTCTTTTTCTTGCAATAATGTCTAATGCTGTGTAACTACGAGGATGTCCAACGTGTAGACCTTGTCCTGATGGATATGGAAATTCTATTAGTCCGTACCATTTTTTCATTGTATAATCATTTTTGGCATTAAATGTTCCTTCTTTGTCCCATTTTTCTTGCCATTTTTTTTCTATTTCTTTAAAATTGTAAGTCATTTTTGTGCTCCTTTCGTATTATCTTTGATAAGTGCTATTATATACCAAAAATGCAGATGTTTCAAGAACTTTTGCTTGAAAAAATTTTTTTATGTGTTATAATTGTTACAGTTCACAGCGTTTAAAAAATTTATGTGCAAGTTGCCACCTTAAGGGTTATATATATTTGATATTGTATCTGTTTGATTGAAGTGAAAAATAGAAAATCTTAAATAAAAAACTGAGGAATGTTCACGAAAGAAATGTATATATGTATATGATTTGAAACATTTTCTTGGTTCAATACGCAACATAAGAATTTCTAAAATAAATTGATGGATAATTCCACTTAGTCCTCGCTTCGCTCGACGTGAACGCTTTCCATAAATTTATTTAAGAAATTCTAATATTGCTTCAATTACACTTGAAAAGTTTAAAATCATATACATATATACATTTTTGTCTGAGTGAGAGAGGCTCAGTTAGGTATTTTAGATTTTCTTTTTAAATGTAATGAACAGGATGCAATATCCAATATATATAACCCTTAAGGTGGCAACTTGCACATAAATTTTTTGGCTGTGAATTGTAACTTATAATTCCACAGGGAAGGAAGTAAACAAATGAAAATTGATATAAAAAGAGCAAAAGAAGCATTTAAAGAATATGTAAGAAAATATAATCCAGAAGATGAAAAAATAAAATTAAAAATTGCACATATAGAAAGAGTATCACAAATAGCAAAAAGAATAGCAATACAACAAAACTTAAGTGAAGAGGATATACAACTTGCTGAATTAATAGGGCTATTGCATGATATTGGAAGATTTGAACAAGTAAGGCTATATCATACTTTTGTTGACAAAGATAGTATAAACCATGGGGAATATGGTGTAAAAGTTTTATTTGAAGATGGATTAATTAGAAATTTTATAGAAACTGATGAATTTGATGAGATTATTAAATTATCAATTCTGAATCATAATAGAGCAAAAATTCAAGATGGTCTAACAGAGAGACAAAATTTACATGCAATGATAATAAGAGATGCAGATAAAATTGATATATTTGAGATATTAACAGTAGGAGATAAAAAGGCGATATGGGAGAAGGCGGATTTATCAAATGATATAATAACAGATGAAATTTATAAAGAATTTACTCAAGACATGGCAATTGATTATAAAAATAGGAAAACTAGTGCAGATATATTGGTAAGTCATTTTGCATATGTATATGATTTTAATTTTACAGAATCTTTAGAGATTATAAGGGAAAATGGATATCTAGAAAAATTATATAAGAGATTTACATTTAAAGATAAAAAAACAATGGAAAGATATAATGAAATTTATGAAATTGCAAAAAAATATCTAGAAGAAAAAGGATGATAAAATGAGCAAAAAATTATTAATAACAGAAAAGCCATCAGTAGCAATGGAATTTGCAAAAGCATTAAAAATAACAGCACCAAGAAAAAATGGATATATAGAATCAAATGATTGGATAATAACGTGGTGTGTAGGGCACTTAGTAACAATGAGTTACCCAGAAAAATATGACGAAAAACTGAAATTTTGGAGATTAGATACACTTCCATTTATTCCTAAAGATTGGAAATATGAAGTAATATCAAATGTTCAAAATCAATTTAATATTGTACAGGGGTTAATGCAAAGAGAAGACATAGAAGAAATCTATAATGCGGGGGACTCTGGGCGAGAAGGAGAATATATCCAAAGACTTGTTTTAATGATGGCACATCCAAATCCAAAGGCAAAAGTTAAAAGGGTATGGATAGATTCACAAACAGAAGAGGAAATTTTAAGGGGAATAAGAGAGGCAAAAGATTCTTCTGAATATGATAGCCTATCAGATAGTGCATATTTAAGAGCAAAAGAAGATTATTTAATAGGAATTAATTTTTCAAGATTATTGTCAATTACACAAGGGAGAACATTGGCAAATAAAATAAATGAAGAAAAGGCATCAATTTCTGTTGGACGTGTCATGACTTGTGTTTTGGGAATGATAGTTTCAAGGGAAAGAGAAATTAGAAATTTTGTTAAGACAAAATATTATAAAATAGTTGGAGAATTTGGTGATGAAAATTCAGCATTTAAAGCAGAATGGAAAGTAAATGAAAAATCAAAATTATTTGAATCACCATTATTATATAATGAAACAGGTTTTAAAAGTGAACAAAAGGCAAAAGATTTTATTGTTTCATTGCAAGGAAAAAAAGCAATAATTACAGAATTAAAAAAATCAAAACAAAAAGAAAATGCTCCATTATTATTCAACTTAGCAGAAATTCAAAATGAATGTACAAAAAGGTTTAAAATAAAGCCAGAAGAGACACTAGATGTTATTCAAAATTTATATGAAAAGAAATTAGTTACATATCCAAGAACTGATGCGAGAGTACTATCAACTGCGGTTGCTAAAGAGATTTCTAAAAATCTAAATGGAATTGCCAAAGGCTTTAAAGACGAAGAAATACAAGGATTTGTAAAAAAAATGGTAGAAGAAAAATATCCAACAAATAATTTAGCAAAAACAAAATATGTAAATGATGGCAAAATAACAGACCACTATGCAATAATTCCAACAGGTCAAGGATATGAGAATTATGATAAATTACCAGAATTGCAAAAACAAATTTATAAATTGATAGTAAAAAGATTTTTAGCAATTTTTTATCCACCTGCAGAATACAGTAAAGTACAAGTAACAGTTGATGTAGAGGGTGAAACTTTTTATGCAAGTGGAAAGGTTTGTGTCAATAAAGGATATTTAGAAATTGCAAAATCAACAGGGAAAAATACAACTGAAAAAACCACAGAAGATGTACAAAATGTGGAAAAAACAGATGATACAAATTTAGAAATTTTGAAAAAATTAAAAAAAGGTCAAGAAGTTTTAGTAAAGAATTATGAAATAAAAGAAGCGGAAACATCACCACCTTCAAGATATAATTCTGGTTCAATAATTCTTGCTATGGAAAATGCAGGAAAACTTATTGAAGATGAAGAACTTCGTGAACAAATAAAAGGTGCTGGAATTGGTACAAGTGCTACTCGTGGTGGAATTATTGAAAAATTGGAAAGAATTAAATATATAGAAATAAATAAAAAGACTCAAATTATTACTCCTACAAATAAAGGTGAAATTATTTATGATATTGTTAATTTTTCTATGCCTGATATGCTAAATCCTAAACTTACTGCTAGTTGGGAGAAGGGATTAGATATGGTTGCCAAAAAAGAGATTGAGCCACAGGTATTTATGAATAAACTTGAAAATTATATTAATTCTAAATTTAATAAATTGGTTGTTAAGATGTAAAAAAATCAGGATTGAAGGATATGGGTTAAATCAGGTTTTTATAAAAAGAAAGGAGAGAAAAGCAATAGTTGCTAATCTCTCCGCAAAAGACATTATAGCATTGTTTTTTTTGCTTTAATTTGAGCATCAATCCTTTCATCAGGTGTCAACTTGGTGCCTTTGTAACCAGGTTCTGCAATTGCAAGGGTTGCCTGATATGGAGTTGACATTACAAGACCTATTTTATTTCCGTCACGGAATAAGTTTAAAAATAAATGCCCAGGTTTTTTTCTCACTGTTGTATACTCGTGCATACTGTCTTCTTTCTGCCTTCCTTAAATTTTTTAGGAAGGTCTTTGGTGCTAGTTAATAAGTTACTATAGTTATATTATATCTTAATTTACATAAAAAGTCAAATTTATATTTAATAAAATTCACAAAAACAGTTGCAAATAAGCAAAAAATATGATAAAATAGCTATGCTTAAAAAGAGTATGGCTGTTTTTAGGCATCTCTACTTAACGAAAAGTTAGGTTGCAAAATCCATAGGGAGGTGAAAATAATGAACAAATACGAAAGTGTTAT
>CAKOWP010000026.1 GCA_934122385.1 uncultured Clostridia bacterium
AAATATGCACCAAGAATAGTATCAACAAAAATAAAAGTTGAAAAAATCAAAGATGTAATCGGAAAAGGTGGAGAAACTATAAACAAAATAATTGAAGCAACAGGTGTTAAAATAGACATCGAAGAAGATGGACAAGTAATGATTTATTCAAATGATTCTGAAAAAGCTAATGAAGCATTAGATATGATAGAAGATATTGTTAGAGATGTAGAAGTTGGTGGAATTTATCTTGGAACAGTTACAAGAATAATGAACTTTGGAGCATTTGTTGATTTAGGTGTTGCAGGAAAAGAAGGTTTATTACACATTTCTAAAATTTCTAAAGAGAGAATTAAGAGAGTGGAAGATGTTCTTCATGTTGGAGATAAAGTAACTGTAAAAGTTACTGATATAGACGATCAAGGAAGAGTAAATTTAACAGCAATTTTATCTGAAGAAAAAACTGAAACAGAAGAATAAAAATAAAAGAGTGAGACACAAAAAATGTCTCGCTTTTATATTGCTAAAATATATTTTTTAATGTTATAATATTTTATAGAAAGCATAAGAAAAATATGAAAAGGAAAAAAGAATATGAAAAATAAAATTATAAATATTATAACATGGATAATAGTTATAGCAATACTGATTTTAGCACTAAGATTTTATAGTAAAAACAACTTTAATGAATATGTAAGAAGTGAAATGAACATACACACATCAGAATTTAAAAGAGATAAAGATGTTAAATACTCAAAAACAGACAGCTATAAAATAACATCAAACTCAGAAAATGATGCAACATTTTACAAGAAAGTAAAAGTACAAAAAAATATGCCATATAAAGTAACATGTATGGTAAAAACAGAAAATGTAGTTCCAGAAGGCGACTTATCAGGAGTAGGAGCACAAATATCAATAATAGGAACAACAGAAAAATCTGTTGCAATTTCAGGAACACAAGACTGGCAAAAAATAGAAATGATATTTAATTCAAAAGATAGAGAAGAAGTTGAAATTGGTTTTAGACTAGGTGGATATTTAGGAAAATGTACAGGAACAGCATGGTTTAGTGATTTTACATTTGAAGAAGGAACAACAAGTCAAAACAATAATTGGAAATTTGCTTGTTTTATATTTGAAAATACGGATGTTGTAGTAGATGGAAAAGAAATAAAAATATCAATGACAAATGATGATATAAATGACATCAAAGATACAATAAACAGATTTGAAAAAACAGCAAGTAGTTTATCAAATAATAAAATGACAGCAAATTGTGACATATACAAAACAAGTGACCCAATAAACAAATTGACGTATGACGAAGAATTTGGTTATTATGTATCAGCAGAAGATGTTGAAAAATCAATAAAAGACATCATACAAAAAAATGATTATGACCATATATTTGTAATAATAAGACTAGGAAATGAAGAATATAAAAATGACATACAAATAAATGACTGGATAGGACTACGGTTCAATGGACTATTATGGAATAGGATATTCTAACATAAGATTACCAAATTCATCAAAAAGCTATGTTTACAGATATAACACAAGAATTAATACATTCCCAGAAGAAGTATTTTTACATGAATTTTTACATTCACTTGAAAGAACATCAGAAGAATATGGATACAAAATTCCTGCATTACACGATTATGAAAAATATGGATATAAAAATCAAAGCTTAACAGGATTAAAAGACTGGTATCAAGACTATATGAACAAAAATATAAAAACATCAAAAGGAAATATAGGCTTACCAGAACAAGTATATACACTCAAACCAGCCAAAGCATCAGACTTTAAATATCCATATACAATAGACGAATTTCATGAACCACAAAATATGATAGAACAAGTAAGGCAATTGTTTAAAAATGTTATAAACAACATTAAAAATATAGGAAACGCTGTAAAGAATAGTGAAAAACTAGAAATGAACGAGGCAAACTAATTAACTAGAAAATATGAAATATGTAAAATTAATTAAAAAAAGAAAAAAGTAATAATTTTGAGTTTTAACATAAAGAATATAAATTAGTAAAAAGAAAGAGTGAAAAAAATGAAAGTATCAGATTTTAATTACAATTTACCAGAAGAATTAATAGCACAAGTACCACTAGAAAAAAGAGATGAATCAAGACTAATGGTACTAGACAGAGAAAAACAAACAATAGAACACAAAGTATTCAAAGATATAATTGACTATTTAGAACCAGGAGACTGCCTAGTTAGAAATAACACAAAAGTTATACCAGCAAGAATTTATGGTAGAAAAGAAACTGGAGCACATGTAGAATTCTTACTATTAAATAATATCGAAGGAGATATTTGGGAAAGTATTGTAAGACCAGGAAATAAACTACATGTTGGAACAAAAGTAATATTTGGAGATGGACTATTAGAAGCAGAAATATTAGATATAATGCCAGGTGGAACAAGAAAAGTAGAATTTCATTATAAAGGAATATTCAATGAAATATTAGACCAAATCGGACTAATGCCATTACCACCATATATTCACGAAGAATTAAAAGATAATGACAGATATCAAACAGTATATGCAAAATACGAAGGTTCTGCGGCAGCACCAACAGCAGGACTACACTTTACACCAGAATTATTAAAGAAGATAGAAGAAAAAGGTGTTAAAATAGCGAATGTAACATTACATGTTGGAATTGGAACATTTAGACCAGTAAAAGAAGACGAAGTAGAAAAACACGAAATGCACTCAGAACATTACTATATAAAACAAGAAGACTGCGATAAAATAAATGAAACAAAAAAAGCAGGAAAAAGAGTAATATCAGTAGGAACAACATCATGTAGAGTATTAGAAACAATTGCAGACGAAAATACTGGAATGGTACAACCTACAGAAGGAGATACACAAATATTTATTTATCCAGGATATAAATTCAAATGTATAGATGGATTAATAACAAACTTCCATTTACCACAATCAACATTATTAATGCTAGTATCAGCATTAGCAGGAAAAGATTATATTATGAAAGCATACAACGAAGCGGTTAAAGAAAAATATAGATTCTTTAGTTTTGGAGATGCTATGTTTATTAAATAAAAATCGGGATAAGGGGACGGGTCTTCAATCCCGAAAAATTTTTCGGGATTGAAGACCCGTCCCCTTATCCCGATTTTTAGGAGGAGTACATGAAACACGCAGTAACATACGAATTATTACACGAATGTAAACAAACAGGAGCAAGAAGAGGAGTAATACACACTCCACATGGAGACATACAAACACCAATATTTATGCCAGTAGGAACACAAGCAACAGTAAAATCAATGACACCAGAGGAATTAAAAGAAGAAGTAAAAGCACAAATAATATTATCAAATACATATCATTTGTACTTAAGACCAGGACAAGACATAGTTAAAGAAGCAGGAGGTCTTCACAAATTTATGAATTGGGACAGACCAATTCTAACAGATAGTGGAGGATTCCAAGTATTCAGCTTAGGAGATTTAAGAACAATTTCTGAAGAAGGAGTTTTATTTAAATCACACTTAGATGGAAGTAAACATGTATTTACACCTGAATCTGTAATGAAAACAGAAGAAGACTTGGGAGCAGACATAATAATGGCATTTGACGAATGTTGTCCATATCCATCAACATATGAATATACAAAAAATTCAATGGAGAGAACAACAAGATGGGCACAAAGATGTAAAGATGCACATGTGACTACAGACAAACAAGCATTATTTGGAATTATCCAAGGTGGATTTTATAAAGATTTAAGAGATAAGAGTTTAGAAGACCTAACAGCACTTGATTTACCTGGGTATGCAATTGGAGGAATAAGTGTTGGAGAGCCAAAAGATGAATTCTTAGATATACTTTATTATACAGCACCAAAAATGCCAAAAGATAAACCAAGATATTTAATGGGAGTCGGAACACCAGATTATCTAATAGAAGCGGCAATAGCTGGTATAGATATGTGCGACTGTGTATTACCAACAAGAATTGCAAGAAATGGAACAGCATTAACATCACACGGAAAAGTTGTTGTAAGAAATGCAACATATGAAAGAGACTGGGGACCATTAGATCCAGAATGCGACTGTTATACTTGTAGAAATTACACAAGAGCATATATCAGACACTTAGTAAAAACAAACGAAATATTAGGAGTACGTTTATTATCAATTCATAACTTAAGGTTCTTGACTAATTTAATGGAAAGAGTTAGAATAGAAATAGAGAATGATAATTTATTAACATTCAAAAATGAATTTTATAAAAAATATGGTTATACTAAATAATTTAAGCATAACACGGAGGGGAGTACTAATGAATTTAATTGATGAAAGCTTTGATACAAAGAAAAAGGATAAATCAAAGAAAACAGCAAAAATAATACTAATAATAATATCAATACTAGTCATTGCCATTATAGCAATATTCTGCACTATTTTATATATTCAAGACAGTGCATTAAAACTATATGTAAATGGAAGCGTAAATGAAAAAGTAAAAAATATGATGGTTGAAGAAGAGGATGGAACTGTTTATTTTCCAATAAAAGAAATAGCATCATATTTAGGATATGAAAGTTATAATGGAGAATACACAGACAAATCAGAAGATGCAAGCAAATGTTATGTACAATGTGATGATGAAGTTGCAAATTTTACATTAAACTCAAATAAAATATACAAATTAACAACATCAGACAATTCTGCAAATTATGACTATGTATATTCTTCTAAACCGGTAAAAGCTATAAATGGAAAACTATATGCAACATCAGACGGAATAGAAAAAGCATTCAATGTATCTTTCACATATAATACAGAAAAAAATAGAGCATATTTTTATACAATGCCATATCTATCAGATAGCTATGCATCAAAAGTTTTAGACTATGGATATGAAAAAATTAGTGAAAACTTCTCTAATAAAAAGACAGTTTTAAATGATATGTTAGTAGTAACAAAAAATGAAGACAAAATTTATGCTGTAATAGATGTAAAGGGCAACACAATAATAGAACCAAAATATGATTATATAGAATATTTACCAAACTCAGGAGACTTTTTAGTTGAAAGTAATAAAAAAGTAGGAATAATATCAGCTAAAAAGGAAACAAAGGTACAATTATTATATGATAGCCTTGAACTAATAGACAGTGATACAGGATTATATCTAGCAAAAAAAGATAATAAATATGGTATAATAGACTCAAAAGGAAATATTAAAATATATATAGAATATGACGAAATAGGAATTGACAGTACAAAATTTGCTCAAAATGACATAAAAAATAAATATCTTTTAGATAATGGAATGATTCTCGCAAGAAAAGACAAATTGTGGGGAGCATTTGATAAAAACGGAAAAGAAGCAATTCCATTTGAATATGATAGTTTTGGATATGTAGCGTCAAGTAATAAAGATGCAATAAACTTATTAATAATACCAGATTACAATATGTTAGTTGCATGCAAAGACAAGAAATATGCACTAATAAATTCTTCAGGAGAAACAGTAGTACAAACAATAATTGATGATGTTTATATGACAATAAGTTCTGGAAAAAAATATTACTATATGAATGTAAACAACCAAACAATAAATATTGGAGAGTGGCTAGACAGTGTAGGAGTAAAAACATCAGGAAAACAAAATAATAGTGGAAATCAAAGCAATAGCACAGAAAACACTAACAATACAGAAAATAAGAATACTACTGAGAATCAAGATGACACAGAAACATCAAGAGAAGGCGAATTGGATGGTCAAACAGAAGAATAAAAAATAATTAAATAAGAATAAAATCATTCTTTAATGAATATAAATATATATAGTAAACCTAGGACAAGGAGAATTATATATGTTTAATGTAAAAATATTAAGGATGAGAGATATACGAAAATGTCTTGTAGGAATAATATTAACAATAGCAATTGTTATATGCACTACAAGATATTTTTCGTCTGTAAAAAAAGAAGATACAAAAGAAAAAGTCATAAAAGAAACAACCAAGATAAATATTTTTAAATTTGGAAGTTTAACAAGTTGCTTAAACAAAACAATACCAACAATGTCAAACATAAATGAAGGATACGAAAAGATAGAAAAAGAAAATAAAGAAACAGAAACTAAAAATTATTTAGAAGAATTCATAAAAACAGAAATGAGCTCAATAAAAGGAATAGAATTAGCAGAAAAAAACAAACAACAAAAAACAAATGAAGAAGACAATCAAACAAAGACTGTTGAAAATAATCAAAGTACAGACACTCAAGAAAATGAAAAAATTACATTAGCTAGTAATGAAGCAACAAAGACAGAAGTAGTAACTCCAAACCCAATAGCTGAAAATGCAAATGTACAATATGGAAATGTAAAAATAAAAAATCAAACTACATATAACCTAACAGAAGATATCTTAAATCCAGATATAAAAATAGATAATAAAAATATATTGATTTTTCATACTCATAGCTGTGAAAGCTACACGCCAAGCGAAAAGTATCAATATACACAAACAGGAAATTATAGAACAACAGATAAGAATTATTCTGTAATTAGAGTAGGGGCAGAATTAGAAAATTATTTAAAACAGTATAATATAAATGTAATACATGACACTTCATACCATGATTATCCATCATATACCGGCTCATATACACGTTCATTGCAAACAGTAGAAAATATTTTGAAAACAAATCAATCAGATATTATAATTGATTTACATAGAGATGCAGTAGGCTCAAGACCTGATTATGCACCAACAGTTAAGATAGGTGACGATTATGCTGCTCAAATTATGTTTGTTATAGGAACAAACGAAGGAGGTCTATGGCATCCAAATTGGCAACAGAATTTGAAGTTTGCTGTTAAAGTTCAACAAAAGGCAGAAGAGATGTATCCAGGATTATTTAAACCAATTATGCTCACAAAGTCCAGATATAATCAACATACAGGGAAGTATGCAAATATTATGGAAATAGGTTCAACTGGTAATACACTTGACCAATGCCTAACAAGTATGAAGTATTTATCTGCAGTTATAAATGAGATTTTGAAATAAAAAATAGATTGACTGAAACCTACAGGGTTACAATTCACAGCCTAAGAAAATTTTTTTTGTGCAAGTTGCCCCCTTAAGGGTTATATATAGTTGATATTGCATCCTGTTCATTACGTTTAAAAAGAAAATCTAAAATATCAAACTGAGCCTCTCTCACTCAAGTCAAAAATGTATATATGTATATGATTTTAAACTTTTCGAATGTGATTAGAACAATATTAGAATTTCTTAAATAAATTTATGGAAAGCGTTCACGTCGAGCGAAGCGAGGACTAAGTGGAATGATCCATCAATTTATTTTAGAAATTCTTATGTTGTGTAATGAACCGAGAAAATGTTTCAAATCATATACATATATGCATTTTTTTGTGAGCATTCCTCAGTTTTTTATTTAAGATTTTCTATTTTTCACTTCAATCAAACGAATACAATATCAACTATATATAACCATTAAGGGGGCGACTTGAACACAAAAATTTTCTTAGGCTGTGAATTGTAACACTACAGGTCATTTAATCTATTATTTTTTTTAAAAGTGTTGACAAAAAATTTTCTTAAGCATATAATTGAATTACATATGAACAATTATTCACATAATCAAATGAAAAGAGGATAAAAATATGGAAGAAAATTTTACAGAGTGCAACATATTGCACGAAGAAACAATAAAAAAAGTAAAACAAAAAATGCCAGAAGATGGCTTTATATACGACTTAGCGGAATTATTTAAAGTATTTGCAGATTCAACAAGAATGAAAATAATATATGCCTTGCTAGAAGAAGAACTATGTGTGTGTGACATAGCAAATATAGTCGGAACAACACAATCAGCAATATCACATCAATTAAGATTACTAAAACAGTCAAAATTAGTAAAATTCAGAAGAGAGGGGAAAACAATATTTTACAGTTTAGACGATGAACACATCGAACAAATTGTAAAGAAAGGAAGTGAACACATTGAAGAGTTATAAATATACATTAGAGGGGCTAGACTGCGCAGCATGTGCAAAAAAAGTAGAGGACGAAATAGCAAACACAGAAGGATATGAGGATGTAGTTGTTAATTTTTCAACATTAAAATTAACATTTAAAACAGACAAACCAAGTCCAAAAAAGGAAATAACAAAATTAGTTCAAAAATTAGAACCAGATGTTGAAGTATTAGAAGAAGGAGAAAAGAGTCAAGAAAAAGAAGAACACAATGAACTAGATATTGTAAGGATAATAGTAGGACTTATAATATATGCAATAGCTTTAATAGTAAGCAAATCAACACTTATAACAAATATATTAACAATAATAGCATTTGTTATATTGTTATACAAAACAGCAAAAAAAGGATTTAAACAATTATTCAAAAACAAAGTATTAGACGAAAATATGCTAATTGTAGTATCAGCAATAGGAGCATATTTAGTTGGAAAAAATTCAGAAGGACTAATGGTAATTACACTATATGAAATAGGGAAAATTTTAGAATCAAAAGCTGTTAATAAAACAAGAAAATCAATATCAGATTTAATGAATATAAAACCAGAATATGCAAATTTAAAACAAGGTGAAGAATGGAAACAAGTAACACCAGACGAAGTTAAAATTGGTGATGTTATTCTTGTAAAAACAGGAGAAAAAATACCACTAGACGGTATTGTAATAAAAGGAAATTCTCAAATTGACAATTCGGCATTAACAGGTGAAAGCAAACTTATAGAAGTAGCAGAAAATAGCAAAGTTCTATCAGGAAGCATAAACACAAATGGATTAATAGAAGTAAAGGTTGAGAAAACATATGAAAACAGTACAGTAAGTCAAATATTAAACTTAGTTGAAAATGCAACAGACAAAAAAGCAAAAACAGAGACATTTGTATCAAAAGCAGCAAAAATCTACACACCAGTTGTAATGGAGCTTGCATTATTAGTAGCAATATTTATGCCACTAATTATAGCAGGAGTAACATACAAAGAAAGTATTTATAAAGCATTAATATTCTTAGTAATTTCATGCCCATGCTCAATAGCGATATCAGTTCCATTAAGTTATTTTTCAGGAATAGGCAAAGCATCTAAAAAAGGAATATTGATTAAAGGTAGTGACTATCTAGATGGAATAAAAGATATCAAAGAAATTATATTTGATAAAACAGGAACAATTACAACAGGAAATTTTGCAGTGTCAGAAATACAAGCAATTGATGCAAACTACACTAAACAAGATGTTTTAAAATATTTTGCAATGGGCGAAAAAAATTCAAATCATCCAATAGCAAAATCAATATTAAAAAAATATTTGAAATTAGTTAGCAAAGATGACAATGAAATTTTAAACGAAAATAAAAATGAGAATGAACAAGAAAATTTAAAAATAGAGAATGTTGAAAATTTTGAAGAAGTTTCAGGAAAAGGAATTCAATATCAATATGAAGGAAAAACAATAAAAATAGGAAATGCAGAATTCACAAGTGCAGACAAAGAAAATACTGTTGGAACAGTTCTATACCTAAATATAGACGAAAATGTTGTTGGAAAAATAGTTCTAACAGATGAAATAAAACCATCAACAAAAGAAACAATGGAAAAACTTCATAAATTAGGAATAAACACTAAAATGTTCACAGGTGACAAAAAAGAAATTGCAGAAAAAATTGCAAAAGAAGTTGGCATAAAAGCAGTAAAATCAGAAATGTTACCACAAGATAAATACAATGAATTAGATACAATAATCGCAAAAAGAGATGAACACCAAAAAGTTGCATTTGTTGGTGATGGAATAAATGATAGCCCAGTACTAGCAAGAGCAGATGTTGGGATTTCAATGGGTGGAATTGGTTCGAGTTCAGCAATAGAAGCTTCTGATGTTGTAATAATGACAGATGAACTTTCTAAAATTGTTGATGCAATTGAGGTTTCTAAAAAGACAAATAAAATTATTAAACAAAATTTAATTTTTTCAATAGGTGTTAAAATATTGACTTTAGTTTTAAGCTTATTAGGAGTTGCCGATATGTGGCAAGCAGTTTTTGCTGATGTTGGTGTTACTTTGATTACGATATTTAATACACTTAGAATTTTAAAATAAGAAAAAAAGCAAGTTTAACATAACACAGAAATTTATTGATGCTTGTTTAATTGCATAATCAAAAGGGGCAGGAAAATATCCTGCTCTTTTTCAATAATGAAATATATTCAAAATATCATTCACAGGTATTTTAAGAATTTATATTCAAAATATTATTCACAGGTATTTCAAGGATTTTCCCTACTGAACTGTAACTTTTGTTTGTCATAAATTTGAAAAATTATAAAAAATCTCTTTTATAACTTAAAAACTTATGATATAGTATAACTGTAAAATAAATATGCAAAAGGAAAAGGTTGGAAAAATTTAATTATTTTTCAATTTTAAGGAAGGAATGAGATAAAAAATGAAACAAAGAATGACAAAAGAACAAATAGAAAAAAAGAAAAAAAGAATAATAAAAACATTTATAACAATAATAGTAATAATATTAGTAGGAATCATAGCCTATAACATAAATAATCACATAATACTAGACAAAAACAAAAATATCAACTTAGTAATAAACAACAAAAATGTAACATCAAACTTAAAGAAAGAAATCATAATAGAAAATGACAACATATACATATCAAAACAAGATTTAGGAAACTTTTTTGATAAATACATATATGAAGACAAAGAAAATGATAATATAGTAACAACATACAATAATAAAATAGCAACAATAAGCTTAGAAGAAAACCAAATGAATATAAATGGTTCAAATAAAAATACATATGCACATGCGGAAAACAGAGATGGTACAATATATATTCCAATAACAGAATTAGAAGATGTATATGGAATAGAAATTAAATATATAGAAAATTCAAAAGTATTAACAATAGATTCTACATCAAAAGAACAAAAAAAAGCGATAATAACAAAAGATGTAGCAGTAAAATCTTCAACAAAATTTATCGCAAAAACAGTAGACAGAGTAAAAAAAGGAAGTTATGTAATAGTTGTTTCAGAAGATAAAGGATATGCAAAAATAAGAACTGAAAATGGAAAAGTTGGTTTTGTAAAATCTAACAAAATAGCAAATACAGTAGTAGTTAGAGAAGAAATGCAAGAATCAAAACAAATAGATGGAAAAGTAAATTTAGTTTGGGACTATTATTCAGAAGTAGCAACAGCTCCAGATAGAACAGGGGTTACAATGGATGGCGTAAATGTTGTATCACCAGCATTCTTCCACTTAAATTCAAAAGGAGAACTAACTGAAAATATAGGACAAGCAGGTCAAGAATATATAGAATGGGCACATTCAAATGGATATAAAGTATGGCCAATGGTTCAAAATGCAGGAAATGGAATGATAAATGTTACTTCAGATATAATGAATGACTACAATAAAAGACAAGAATTAATAAATGAAATAGTAGTCGCTTGTGTTAGATATAAATTAGATGGTATAAATATAGACTTTGAAAATATGAAACAAGAAGACAAAGATATGTATTCTAGATTTATAATAGAATTAACACCTAGATTAAAAGATATGGGACTTGTAGTATCTGTTGATGTTACTGCACCAGATGGCTCTGAAACATGGTCAATGTGTTTTGATAGAAATGTAATTGGAGATGTTGCGGATTATATAATATTTATGGCATATGACCAATATGGAACATCAAGTAATAAATCAGGAACAACAGCAGGATATGACTGGGTAAATGTAAGCTTAAACAAATTTTTAAAAACAGAAGAAATAAAAAGTGATAAAATTATTTTAGCCATTCCACTATACACAAGATTATGGACAGAAGACAGTTCAGGAAAAGTAGTAAAACAAACTACAGTATCATTAAAAAATATGTATAATGTAATTCCTAATGGAGTAGAAAAACAATGGGACGATAACTTAAAACAATACTATGTAGAATACCAGGATGGTCAATATACAAAGAAAATTTGGATAGAAGACGAAAAATCATTAACAGAAAAAATAAGCTTAATCAAAAATAATAATTTAGCTGGAGTTGCCTCTTGGGAAAAAGGTATGGAAACAGATAATTTTTGGACATTTTTAAAAGAAAGTCTTGACTTTTAAGGACTTTAAAAGATATAATGACTAAAAGTAACAAGCGGAGGTATTTAAGACATATGCAAAATAGTAACATATATTATACAACAGAAAAATATGCAAATTTAACAGACGAACAAATAATATCTCAAATAAAAGATGGAGACGAGCAAGCCTTATCATTTTTGCTAGATAAATATAAAGATTTAGTAAACTCAAAAGTCGGAAAATATTTTATTATTGGAGCAGAAAGAGAAGATATTATCCAAGAGGGAATGATAGGTCTGTATAAAGCAATAAAAGGGTTTGACCATTGTAAACAAAACACATTTAAAACATTTGCAAATTTATGTATAGAAAGACAATTAATAACTGCAATAAAAAGTTCTAACAGACAAAAGCATATGCCACTTAATTCATATTTGTCATTAAATACATCAGCATACGAAAACGACGAAGATGGTACAGAACTGATAGAAACTTTTGAAGTAGATACAATAGAAGATCCGCTAGAAACAATAATGAAACAAGAATCATTTGACGAAATACAAAACGCTGTACATAAGTCTTTAAGCAAATTTGAAGGACAAGTTTTAGAAAGATATATGCAAGGTGAAAGTTATGAAGTTATTGCTAAAAGACTTGATACACCAGTAAAATCAGTTGATAATGCAATACAAAGAATTAGAAAAAAAGCAATAAAAAATTTATTTTAAAATTTGAAAATGTCCTTTTTGGAATATTAGTTCCAAATAGGGCATTGACTTTAAAATTGATATTAATTATTATAGTTGTCAGTTTGTTATAAAATGGTTGTCAAAAGCTTATGTGAAAGTTTGAAACAATCTATATGCTTGCATAGCTCAGTTGGTAGAGTGCGGCCTTGGTAAGGCCGAGGTCGCGAGTTCAATCCTCGCTGTAAGCTCCATAAATAATATTA
This sequence comes from uncultured Clostridia bacterium, assembly GCA_934122385.1. GTDB lineage: Bacteria > Bacillota > Clostridia > TANB77 > CAG-508 > CAG-269. The sequence continues at coordinate 13,103 of CAKOWP010000026.1, forward strand.
TTATATATAAGAAAAATAATGCTCCCAAATATGGGAGCATTGATGACTTTTAAGAAAGACCGGAATATTTATGTTCAATCAACTTTCTCATCAAAATGCGGTGATTAAGAGTTAAAAGCACTTGCCTCAAAATAATCAACTTTTTCTTATCACCTAAATTAGTTTGGGATATTCTATATCGAGCAAGATCCCGTAAAGTTTCTAATTTTTCTAAAGGCATTTTTGAGATGTCAACTGAATCTTTCCTGTAGTAGTTTTCGTAATATTCCATTTTCAAGATGTCAACTAAATCTTTCTTGGAGTGGTTTTGGTTTTCGTCATATGTCATATGTAATTCCTCCTTGGGTAATTGATAATTAAATTATACCACAAAATAAAGAAAAAATCAAAAAATACTGAAATTAATTGAAATTTATGTAAGTTTAAAGTATAATATAGTTAGGTTTTGTAGCTATGCAATAAAAATAGCATGTAACAATTAATACTCATATAACAATTGTAAGGAGGAATATCTCATGAAAAAACGGTATTATTTATTTTTATTGGTTGTATGTATGACCATAGTACTTTGTTCTTGTGGCGAATCAAGTAATATAGTAACTCTTGATGACACAAGTGATACAACATCAGAAACAGACGATTCATCCTTGAATTCAATATCAATTTATAGTACAAGAGACGATAAGGAATACCTTAAATTCCTTACAACTTTTGATAATACAAACTATAAAATAATTGATATTACAACAGGTATGGATACATATTGCTATGGCGAATCATATATTGTAACATATGGTAAAAAAGAAGATGATAATGCAAATGAAGCTGTAGCATATAAGTACTACTTATACAAAACACGTAAACAATCAGAATATCAAAGTTTTTATAATTCATTTGATTTTGATAAGTATGAGATAGTAGATATTAGTACTAGATTAAGCACTTATATATATGGTGAGTCTTATGTTATCACATACAGAGAAGTGCTTGATAAGTAAACTGATAGGAATGAAGGGGATGTCTATTTTATAGGCATCCCACCGTTATGACCTGAAATTATTAAAAATAAAAAAAATTATTAATGTAAAATTTCATTACGTAAGGATTAAAAAGAAAAAATCAAAAATCAATTGACTTTTAAACAAAAAGGTATTAAAATAAAAATATAATAAGAAAAAAACAAGTAAGAGAAAGGTAAAATAAAGGTTACTAAAAAGAGAGAACTAGCCGTGGCTGAAAGCAAGTTCAAGAAAACATATTTGAAAAACTAACTCTTCAAGTTTTTGGTGAATAAGCCAAACGTGTAAGATACGTTATAATCTATTAATTAAGTGAAATTTAGGATGGAACCGTGTAATAAATGCACTCCTATAGATGTAAAAATCTATGGGAGTGTTTTGGCATTAGGATACAAAATTCAATATGGGTGAATATGTCCGATTTGGAACCGATGTCTCAAACAGAACCGTCCCAAAAGAGACAAAGAGATAGAATGGAGGAATAAAAATGATTAAATTAACATTAAAAGATGGTTCAATAAAAGAAGTTGAACAAGGAAGTACAATATATGAAGTAGCAAAAGAAATAAGTGAAGGATTAGCAAGAGTAGCAACTTGCGGAATAGTAAACGGAGAAGTAAAAGACCTAAGATATGAATTACAAGAAGACTGCAACTTAAGTATAGAAACATTTGACAGCAGTTTAGACGGAAAAAAAGCATATTGGCACACAACATCACACATAATGGCACAAGCAGTACAAAGATTATTTCCAAATGTAAAATTTGCAATAGGGCCAAGTATTGAAAATGGATTCTACTATGATTTTGATGTAGAAAAACCATTTACAGACGAAGACAAAGCAAAAATAGAAGCTGAAATGAAAAAAATAATTAAAGAAGATATTGAAATAGAAAGATTTTCTTTACCAAAACAAGAAGCATTAAAAGTAATGGAAGGTCAGGCCTATAAACAAGAATTAATAAATGATTTAGCAGATGGGGAAGAAATAAGCTTCTACAAACAAGGAGATTTTACAGACTTATGTGCTGGACCACATTTAATGAAAACAGGAAAAGTAAAAGCTGTAAAAATACTATCTTCATCAGGTGCATACTGGAGAGGTGATGAGCATAATAAAATGCTACAAAGAATTTATGCAATATCATTCCCAAAAGCAAGCCAAGTTGATGAATATATGCAAAAGCTAGAAGAAGCAAGACAACGTGACCACAGAAAAATAGGAAAAGATCTAGAATTATTTATGACAAGCCCATTAGTAGGTTCAGGACTTCCAATGTATTTACCAAATGGTGCAACAGTAAGAAGACTATTAGAAAGATACATTCAAGATAAAGAAGTTGAAATGGGATATCAACATGTATATACACCATCACTTGCAAATACAGAATTATACAAAGTTTCAGGACACTGGGACCACTACAAAGAAGATATGTTCCCTGTTATGAAAATGGATAATGAAGAAATGGTATTAAGACCAATGAACTGTCCACATCACATGTTAATATACAAAAATAAAATGCACTCTTATAGAGATTTACCAATAAGAATTGGAGAATTAGCACATGACTTTAGATATGAAGACAGCGGAAGTGTGTGCGGTTTAGAGAGAGTTCGTGAAATGTGTCAAAATGATGCTCACCTTTTTGTAAGACCAGACCAAATTAAAGAAGAAGTTGGAAAAGTTGTACAATTGATATTATCAGTTTACAAAGATTTTGGATTTAAAGATTATGAATTTAGATTATCATTAAGAGATAAAAAAGATACACACAAATATTTTGATGATGATGAAATGTGGGAAAAAGCAGAAGGACAATTAAGAGAAATTTTAACTGAATTAGGAATAAACTTCTACGAAGCAGAAGGAGAAGCTGCATTCTATGGACCAAAACTAGATGTTCAATTAAAATCAGCAGTTGGACATGATGTAACAGTATCAACTTGTCAATTAGACTTCTTATTACCAGAAAGATTTAAACTAGAATATGTTGGAGAAGATGGAGAAAAACATAGACCAGTTGTTATCCACAGAGCAATTTTAGGAACATTTGATAGATTTATGTGCTTCTTAATTGAAGAAACAAAAGGTGCATTCCCATTATGGCTTTCACCAACACAAGTAAAAATATTACCAATTACAGATGCACAACATGATTACGCAAAAACACTTGAAGAAAAATTACACAAGGCTGGAATTCGTGTAGTTTTAGACGATAGAAATGAAAAAGTTGGATATAAAATCCGTGAAGCTCAACTTGAAAAAGTTCCATATATGTTAGTTGTTGGGGCAAAAGAAGTTGAAGAAAATACAGTTTCTGTTCGTTCAAGAGAAAGTGCAGAAAATGAAACTATTGATACTGATACATTTGTAGCAAGAATAAAAGAAGAAGTTGAAAATAAAACAAAATAGTTTTTAAAGAATAGTGAAGATTTATATTTTTGCTATTCTTTTAACATTTTAACAAACACTTGACAAAAAATAAAAAATACATAATAATATACAATATAAGAGAAAAACGGATGGTAAAAAAATGAAAAAGAAAAGCAAAATAATCAAAAATGCAATAATATTTATATTGCTAATAATATTAACATTTTATATAATACTAAAAGACCAAAACATAGGAGAAATGTTCCAAATATTAGGAACAGTAAAATTGCAATACATATTAATAGCAGTATTATGTATGTGTATATATGTATTAGGAGAATCAATAAATATAGGAAGGACACTAAAAGCACTAAACGAAAAAACAACATTTTTTCAAAACATAAAATATGCATTAATCGGCTTTTTCTTCAGTGGGATAACACCTGCAGCAAGTGGAGGGCAACCAATGCAAATATATTATATGTATAAAGACAAAATATCAGTAGCAAATTCAACACTTTCTTTATTAATAAACTTAAGCAGTATGCAAGTAGTAACGATATCTTTAGCACTAATAAGTGTAATAGTAAACCATAATATTATGAATACTGCACTAATATGTTTTTTTGTAATTGGAATATTATTAAATGCAAGTGCACTAACTTTATTAATAATAGCAATATTTCATAAAAAATTATTACAGAAATTAATCAATTTTGTTGTAAAAATAATGAAAAAAATAAAGATAAAAAATGTAGATAAGAAACAAGAAAAAATAGAAAATGAATTAAGCAAATATCAAGCAAGCAGTGATTATATAAAAGAACACAAGTTGGTAATGTTAAAAACAATATTTACAACATATATTCAATTTTTGGCATATTATAGTGTGTCATATTGGGTTTATCGTTCATTTGGTCTAAATGAGTATAATATATTAAAAATAATAAGCATACAATCAGTACTATATGGAACAGTTTCTGGAATACCATCACCAGGAGCAGTTGGAGTAACTGAAGGTGGATTTATTGAAATATTTAAAACAGTATTTCCAAAAAACAGCATAAATGGAGCGATGATATTAAACAGGGGAATCAATTTCTATTTACTAATAGTTATAAGTGCAGTAATTACAATGACTAATGCAATTAAATTCCAAAAAATGGAAGAAAAAAATACTGAAAATAATGAAGAAAAAAGTTGAAAAAAAATTAAAAATAATATATAATGTT
>CAKOWP010000027.1 GCA_934122385.1 uncultured Clostridia bacterium
TAATTCTATCACACTCATTAATTATTTAAAACTTTTTTCTGACTGTCCGTGTCTACTTTTTATAATACAATAATTTTCTTCTTTTACTGTTGGAGAAAAGTCTTCTATATCTTTTGATACATAATCTCCATCTCCTCTTGAAGTGCCTCCTATATAACTAGAAACTTTTTTTTCATATTCCTGTAATGTTGTATTTTCTAATTCTTCGGAATTTTCATATTTATCTTTTGCAAGTTTTGCTTTTCCAAATAAGCCTGTCTGTGTTAATGCAGATATTGAAATTCCCGCTAAAATCAATAAAATAATTATTGTTACTACAAGTGCTACTAAAGTTATACCTTTATTTTTTCTTTTGTTATTTTTCATATTTACAACCATTCCTTTCTTAATACGGCACAAAATTTGATTAAAAATGTTGTATTTTACAATTATTTTTCAAACTTAATTTTCCTAATATTTTTAGTTATTTTTTTCTCTTTCAAAAAAATTATAGCATAACCGGTGGTATATTGCAACATTTTATTTTTTTATTTTTGATATGATTAATTGGTAAATTATTGTTTAGTATTTAAAAATTATTTATTTTAAAAATTTGATAATATATATAAGAAAGATTATTGGAGAAAAAATGGAAAAAGATATTTATTATTTAGTTGGTCAAAATATTAAAAAACAAAGAAAGTTAAAAGGTTTAACTCAATTGCAGTTAGCAAATAAAACATTTTTTAGTTATGAATTTATTAGAAAAATAGAATCAAAAAGTGCTTGTAGAAATACTTTTTCTTTAAGTACTTTGGCAAAAATTGCATCTGCACTTGATATTGATATACGTTTATTGTTTGAACCTTTAGATGACGATAAACTTGCATAATAATTATAGTTTTTATAAAAAATGTTATAAAAAAATGTCCTTTTTAAAGACGATGTCTCGAATGGAACCGATGTCCCAAACAGAACCGTCCCCAAAAGGACATTTTAAATTATTTTATTTTAATTGGCTCATAACTTCTTCAGCGAAGTTTTCTTCTTTTTTCTCGATTCCTTCACCTTTTTCGAATCTAGCAAATGCAACAACTTCTGCATCCTTTTCACTTAATAATTGTGATACTTTTTTGCTTGGTTCTTTTACAAATGCTTGGTCTACTAAGCATATTTCTTCATAGAATTTTCCAATTCTACCTTGAACTATTTTTTCTGCTATAGCTTCTGGTTTTCCTTCATTCATTGTTTGAATTTTTAAGATTTCCATTTCTTTTTGTACTCTTTCAGCTGGAACTTCTTCTCTTTTTACATATTCAGGTCTAGCTGCGGCAATTTGCATACAGATGTCTTTTGCAACTTCTTCTGTTCCTTTTGCCATGTTTACTAAAACAGCAATTTTTCCATCTCCGTGGATGTATTTTGCAACTAATCCTTCTGATTCAAATCTTGCAAATCTTCTGATTGATAGGTTCTCTCCTATTGTTGCTATTTTTCCAACTAGTGCTTCTTGTACTGTTTTTCCTTCTTCAAATTCAGCTGGTGATGCTAATAATGCTTCAACGTCTGCTGGATTTGTGTCAACTATTTGTTTTGCTACGTTCATAACAAATGTTTTGAATTCTTCATTTTTAGCAACGAAGTCTGTTTCTGAGTTTACTTCTACAACAGCTCCTACTTTTCCATCTTCTGAAATATATGCTTCAACTAATCCTTCAGCTGCAACTCTTCCAGATTTTTTAGCTGCTTTTGCAATTCCTCTTTCTCTTAAAAGTTCCATTGCTTTTTCCATATCTCCATCAGTTTCTGTTAAAACTTTTTTACAGTCCATCATTCCTGCACCTGTTTTTTCTCTTAATTCTTTTACTAAACTTGCTGTAACCATCTTTTATTTTCCTCCTTATATTTTATTTTTGATATCCTTGTATATCAAAATTTTTAACTGTACTTAGTATAGAAATATTTAAATTTTCTATACTCATAATATAAAAAGCAAGCTTCTTCCCGTCCGAATATTTTCGAACGAGCGTAGCTCGCTCTTCTTAATTATTCACAAAATTTATTTCTAAATTTTATAATATTATATTTCAATTATTTTTCTTCACTTTCAGCTACTACTTCTTCCATTGAAGCTGGTTCTTCTGAAACTTCTTCAGCAACTTCTTCTGCTTCGAAGCTTTCACCTTGTTTACCTTCAATGATAGCATTTGCCATTACGTCTGTTATTAATTTAACAGCTCTTATAGCATCATCATTTCCTGGTATAGCGTAATCTACTTCTTCTGGATTGCAGTTTGTGTCTACTAATCCGATTACTGGAATTCCTAATTTTTTAGCTTCTAATACAGCTATATGTTCTTTTTTAGGATCTACTAAGAATATAACTCCTGGTATTTCTTCCATGTCTTTGATTCCACCTAAGTTTCTTTCTAGTTTTTCCATTTCTTTCTTTAATAAGATTACTTCTTTTTTAGGTAGTACTTCAAATGTACCATCTTCTTGCATTTTTTCTAAGTCTTTTAATCTTTGTACTCTTGTTCTGATAGTATCGAAGTTTGTTAACATTCCTCCTAACCATCTTTGGTCAACATAGTACATTCCAGATTTTTCTGCTGCGTCTTTAACGCATTCTTGTGCTTGTTTTTTTGTTCCTACGAATAGAACTGTTTTTCCTTCTTCTACTTGTTCTTTTAAGAACGCATATGCTTCATCGATTTTTTTAGATGTTTTTTGTAAATCGATTATATGGATTCCGTTTCTAGCTTGGAATATGTATTCAGCCATTTTAGGATCCCATCTTCTTGTTTGATGTCCAAAGTGAACACCTGCTTCAAGTAATTGTTTCATTGCAACTACTGCCATTTTAAATTCCTCCCTTTTTGTTTTTGCTTCCATAAAGTTCATCATTTGAATAGGACCAACTTTGTTGGCACTTCCCTTCAAACTTGCTTTATGTGTTTAATACGCATACTATTATACCAGCATTTTCCTGTAAATGCAAGTCTTTTTAAAAAATTTGTTACAGTTTCGGTTGAAGTTGTGAATTGTAACCCATATGATTAAGATTTTCCAGCAAAATACAAGAATAATGTTGTATTTTGTCGAAAAGTGTTGTATTATATTTATCGTTGCAAAAATATTGAACCAGCAGGAGGATAAAGTATGATAACAGTTTTAGAAGGTGCTGATGATAAGTTTTTATTACAATGTGATTATAAGTCTGAATTGGATCGGCTTAATAATTTTGTAGGAGATTGCTTCCCAGAAGCAAAATTTTTTGAAGGTAAATCTGGCGGGAAGCCAACATTGCTTCTTGAAAGATCTTTTGGAATTCCTGAAAAACTCAACTCTCTGGACGCAATGACAAAGTTGCTAGTTCCAAATAACCTTTAAGAGTGGTTCAAAGAGGTTTTCTTTTATAGAAAACCTCTTTTTTTTCTTAATTTTACTTGAATTTATTTTAATTTTAGTATAGTATATATAGAAGAAAAAAGAGATTACATAGGAGGAAAAAATGTCAAAAAAATCAAAAGAAGAAATAGAAAATTTAGAAAATAAAAAAATTAAATCTACAGATAAAAAATCTACCTCTACTGCAAAAAAAACAACTAGTAAAAAGGTTACTACTTCAACGAAAAAAGTATCTACTAAAGTAACTACTTCAGAAAAAAAAGAAAATGCTAAAGCAACTACTGCTTCAAATAAAAAAACAACTAGCAAAAAAACTGCTACTAAGAAATCTACAACAAAAGCCAAAACAGCCACTGCAAAAAAAGCAACTGCAAAAAGTAAAAAAAGTACAACTAAATCATCTAAAAAGGTCTGGCCAGCTGAATATTATGACTTACCGCAAAAATACAATAAAACAGTTGTAAAAGTTTTAGCACAAACTCCAAAAACACTATTCATTTATTGGGAAATATCAGATGATGATATTGAAAAATTCAAAAAGGATTATGGAGAAAACTTTTTTGAAACTACAAAACCTGTATTAATTATTCATAATGATACTTTGAATTACAGTTTTGAAGTTGAGATAAATGATTTTGCAAATAGTTGGTATTTACATGTGAATGATAGCAAATCAGATTATAGAATTGAGCTTGGTAGACGTCCTTTTCAAGTTAATGAAAATATAAAATCAGATTATATATACATAACTTCTTCAAATGAAATCGAGTCTCCTAATGACCATATTTTATTTAATAATTCACAAAAAATGGTTTATTTTAGAAATGTTAAAACTAATGTTGAAACTGCTAAGCCAGTTGCTTCTCTATCATTTATTAAAAATATGGGTAAAATTTATGAGATATATGACTTATATCAAGAATTATATAAAAATGAAGAAAATATTGAAGATTTAATAAATCCATCTTCACATACATCTTCTCAGTTTAAATAAAATGAGACAAGTGGGACAGTCTTAATTTGTCTCACATTTTTGTCATAAAATGTCGAATAGTAATGTACAATCAAAAACAAGTGAAGGGAGAATTATAATGCAAGAGAAAAAAGGTTATGTAAGTTTTGTGTTACATGCACATCTTCCATTTATTCATCACCCTGAAAGTGATGATTACCTAGAAGAGTCATGGCTATATGAAGCAATTTCGGAAACATATATACCGCTACTTACAAATTTTAAGAAATTAGTTGATGAAGGGGTAGATTTTAGAATTACTATGTCTATGACTCCTCCCCTTCTTTCAATGTTAGATAATAAATTATTACAAAGAAAATATATTAAATATTTAAAGAGATTAATTGAGCTTTCTGAAAAAGAAATTGTTAGAACTGCAGGAAATGAAAAAGAAAATAAATTGGCTCATTACTATTTTGATAGATATTCTAATGATTTGCATCTTTTCAAAGATGTTTTTAAATGTGATTTGATTAGTCAATTTAAGCATTTTCAAGATATTGGTGTTTTAGAAATTATCACTTGTGGAGCAACACATGGTTACTTCCCTATTTTATATGTAAATGAAAAAACTGTTAAAGCTCAAATTGCTGTTGGTGTTCAAACATATAAAAAATATTTTGGTAGACAACCTCGTGGAATTTGGCTTCCTGAATGTGGTTATGTTCCAGAAGCAGATAAGTATTTAAAAGAATTTGGAATTGAATATGTAATTACAGAATCTCATGGTATTCTATATGCTGACCCAACTCCAGTTTATGGTACTTTCGCCCCTATCGTTTCACCAGAAGGTGTTGTTGCATTTGGACGTGATATAGAATCTTCAAGACAAGTTTGGAGTTCTATAAATGGTTACCCTGGTGATTTTAATTATAGAGAGTTTTATCGTGATATCGGTTATGAAGCTGATTATGACTATATTAAGCCATATATCGCCCATAATGGCGTTAGAGTTCATACAGGTATAAAATATTATAGAATAACTGGAAAAACTGAACAAAAGGATTATTATGATGTTCAATGGGCAAAAGATTCAGCTGAAAAACAAGCAGGTCATTTCTTAGACTGCAGAACAAAACAAATTGAAAATTTAGCTCCATGTATGGACAAACCACCTATCATTTTGTGTCCATATGATGCAGAACTTTATGGTCATTGGTGGTATGAAGGTCCATATTGGTTATATATTTTATTTAAGAAAATTTATTATGATGATTGTAATTTTAAACTAATTACACCATCTGAATATATTGATAAATACCCAGAAATTCAAGTTTCTTCTCCATGCCGTTCTAGCTGGGGTGCTAATGGTTATAGCGAAGTATGGCTTAATCCAACAAATGATTATGCTCACAAACATTTACATGTTGCTGGTGATAGAATGTGTGAATTGGCTAATTTATACCCTAATGCAAAAGGTTTGAAGAAAAAGGCTTTGAATCAATGTGCAAGAGAATTATTACTTGCTCAAAGTAGTGACTGGTTATTTATTATTACAAATGGTACTATGGTTGATTATGCTAAAAAGCGTATTAAAGACCACATTGGCCGTTTCACTAAATTGTATTATCAAATTAAAAATGATGAAATTGATGAAGATTTCTTGAAAGACATTTCTAAAAAAGATTGTGTTTTTCCTGATATTGATTACAAGCTTTATCAATAAGCGGGATTGAGGGACGTTCCTTCAATTCCCTTTTTTTAGTGATTAAGGGACACTCCTTTAATCTCTTTTTTTTGCAAAAATTCTTCTTGATTTGAAAATAATTATTTTTGAACCATTTTCACTCTTTTATTTATTTTGCATATTATAATGTATAACTTTCAAAAGTTTAGCAGATAATATAAAAGAAGGGAGAAACTCATGAAATCTATATGTATAAAAACAAATGACCAAAATTTATTAGATTATCTACTAAACGAACTAGACTACATAGAAATAAAACCTGTTGCAATTTCAAAAAACAAATTCAAGAATTATGAAAATATAATTATCCACTATAGTGGAAATGAAAACGAGAAATTTATTCATGAAGTTTCTTGCATTCTTTCATGTCTTGTCATAGACGAATTAGAGGAATCCTTTCTAAAAATGATTTTATTAAAGAATTATTTTTACTTTAATTCTACTGAAATTAAGCATATTTTAGAACTTTGTTATGAAATTTTTTCTGATGATTTTAATACTTATTTTGATAAAAAATATAATCTTTTAATTGAAAGTTTTGAAAATTATTTGATGGCTAATAAATCTATAATCTTAACTGGTTTTATTAACTTTCGTATTAAAAGTTATATGGAAGTTTTAGAAAATGTTGTTGATGAAGCTGTTAATACATTTGTTGTTGAAAAAGAATATTTAGAGTTTATTTCTCTTCTTAAAATGTATGTAAACTCTCAAACCTCTAACTGTGATGTTGTTCACTTAATTTACAATGACAGCAATTCTATTTTGTTGGATAAAGATAAAAATCAAATTAATGTTTCTGATAATATTTTTAAAGCTAAGTATTTATCTGATATTTCTTTTTCTTCTAATGACTATGCTCTAAATACTTTGCTTACACTTGTTCCTAAAAAAATTTATGTTCATTTAATTGATAATTGTATTGACGAGTTTATTCATACAATTTCACTTATTTTTGAAAATCGTGTTGAAGTGTGTACTGATTGTAATATTTGTAAAATTTATAAAAATACTTCTTCAAAAAGAACCTTTATAAAAAAATAATTATAAAGGTTCTTTTTCTATACACTTCTATTTATTCCTGTTGCTACAATCTCTGCCATATTTTCTATTAAGTCATCTATCTCTTTTGGTGTTACTATTAAATTATAATCATTTGGAACTAATGCCTCTTTTATTTCTTCATAGTTATCCTCTTCTTTTAATTGGTTTAAATATTCATTTGATTTTGCTTCTTGTTGTAATTTTGTTATAAATAAATCTAGGCAATCATTTACAAGTACCGCTGTTTCTACAACTGTTGGTATTCCTATTGCTATTACTGGTATTCCTAATGTTGCTTGGCTTATTTCTGACCTTTTATTCCCTACACCTGCTCCTGGAACTATTCCAGTATCTGATATTTGAACTGTACTGCTTATTCTTTCTATGCTTCTTGATGCAAGTGCATCTATTACTATTACTAATTTGGGATGTATGTTGTCTACTATTCCTTTTAATATTTCTACTGTTTCTATCCCTGTTGTTCCCAAAACTCCTGGAGATATTGCACTTACCATTCTCGTTCCTTCTTCTACATATTGAGGTAAATAATTTATTATGTGTCTTGTTACTTCTATTTCGTTAATTACTTTTGGTCCTAATGCGTCTGGTGTAACATATATATTTCCGAGTCCTACTACTAATATTTCTCCTAGTTTATCTATATGAGCATCTATTATTTTTGTTAGTTCATTTGCTAATGTTTCCGCTGATTTTTCTATATCTTCGTCTTGTGCTATTTTTAGTTTTTTGATATCTATTGTTATATAATTTCCTTGTGGTTTGCCAATTGCTTTTGCTCCTTCTTCATTTGTGATTTTTACTCTTTCTACTGATATGTTTTCGTTTATTTCTTCTTTTGTGCTTTCTATTCCGTTTATTTCATTTTCTATGCTGTTTGCTTTTTTGTATATGTCACGTCTTTCGTTTGCTAGGTCTGTTCTGAAATTGAATTGTTTTGTTTTATTTTTTTGTATATCTTCTATTTTATTATTTTCTTTTTTTGAAATGTAATTTTCTAACATAAAAACCAACTCCTACTTATAGTATTTGTTGGTTTTGTTTTTTTATTCACTTATGTTTTTAATTATATTAATTGTAATATAGCAACTTCTGCTGCGTCTCCTCTTCTTGGTCCAGATTTAACAATTCTTGTATATCCTCCAACGTTTTTACCTGCATATTTAGGTGCTATTTCGTTGAATAATTTTGCTGGTACGTCGATATTGTTACCTTCAGCGTCTTTTACTTTATTTACTTTTCTCATTATTTTTCTTCTAGCATTTAATCTAGATGGCATATCTTTTTGTCTTTTTTCAGTAGTTTCTTCTTTAACTACTTTTAAGAATTCTTTACCATTTTTGCTTTTTACTAATTCTGTAACTTTATTACCTTTAGAGTCTAATTTAGCTTTAACAACTTTTGTTTCTACTTCTTCAAAGTTGTCTTTTTCTTTTATTGCTAGTGATATTAAGCTATCAGCTATTGCTTTTACTTCTTTAGCTCTTGGTAATGTAGTTTCTACTTTTCCATATACTAATAGGTCTGTTGTTAAGTTTCTTAACATTGACATTCTTATATCTGTAGTTCTACCTAATTTTCTATTTGTAGCCACTTTATTCACCTTTCCCTTTCGCTTCGGTCATCGTCATCAAAAATTTTAAAAATTTCGGATGCCAAATCTCTATTTTTTATTTATTGCTATTTTTTTACTCATCTTCTTGTGCAAAGTCTAAGCCCAATGAATGTAATTTGGCTGTTACTTCATCAAAAGATTTTTTACCTAAATTTCTAACTTTCATCATTTCTGATTCAGATTTACTAATTAAATCTTCAACAGTTGAGATGTTAGCTCTTTTTAAGCAGTTATATGATCTAACAGATAGTTCTAATTCTTCTATTGACATTTCTAGAACTTTTTCTTTCTTAGATTCTTCTTTTTCAACCATAACTTGTGTGTTTTTAGTTGTTTCTGATAAATCTATAAATAATTCTAAGTGTCCTGTCATTACTTTTGCAGCTAAGCTTAATGCTTCATGTGCTTTTAAGCTTCCATCTGTCCATACTTCAATTACTAGTTTATCATAGTCAACTGTTTGACCAACTCTAGTATTTTCTACTTGATAATTTACTTTTTTAACTGGTGTGTAAATTGAATCAATTGGAAGTACAGAGATATCTTGATTTGGTTTTTTATTTTTTTCAGATGAGTTATATCCTCTTCCTCTATCAGCAGTTAGTTCCATTACAAGGCTTCCACCTTCTGCAACTGTTGCTATATGTAAGTCAGGGTTTAGTATTTCTACTGTTCCATCTGATTCTATATCTGCTGCTGTAACTTCTCCTTCACCTTTGAAGTTTATTCTTAATGTTTTTTCTTCGTTTCCGTCGAATTTTAATCTAACATTTTTTAAATTTACTATTACTTCTGGTACGTCTTCTACAACATTTGGTATTGTTGAAAATTCGTGTAATACTCCATCAATTTTTACGCTTGTTATTGCGCATCCTGGAAGTGATGAAAGTAATATTCTTCTTAGTGAGTTTCCTATTGTTACACCATATCCTCTTTCTAATGGTTCACATACAAATTTAGCATAATTATTTGTTTCATCGATTTCTAGACATTCAATATTTGGCTTTTCAAATTCTATCATTTTTACCTCCTAAATTGAGATTATTCTCAAACTCTTTAAAAACTTTATGAGTTTTTTTAAGTAAAATTTTAAAGTTTTGACTAAACCTTTACACTTACTTTCAAAAACTATTATTTTGAGTAAAGCTCTACTATTAAATGTTCTTCTATTGGAAGATCTATGTCTTCTCTAGCTGATAATCTAATTACTTTACCACTTAGTTTTTCGTTATCTCTTTCTAACCAAGCTGGAACTGGTCTTGCTGAGTTTTCTTCTATATTGATTTTTAATGTAGAGTTATCTTTTTTGCTTTCTCTAACTGCGATTACATCTCCTGCTTTTACTAAGTAAGATGGTATATCTACTCTTTTACCATTAACTTCAAATTGTCCATGGTTTACAAATTGTCTTGCTTGTGCTCTTGATGTTCCAAATCCTAATCTGTATACAACGTTATCTAATCTGCTTTCTAATATTTGTAATAAGTTTTCACCTGTTACACCTTTTTTATTTGAAGCCATTTCAAAATATTTTCTGAATTGTTTTTCTCCAACTCCATAATATGCTTTAGTTTTTTGTTTTTCTCTTAATTGTGTACCGTATTCAGAAAGTTTTGCTCTTTTTTGTCCGTGTTGACCTGGTGCATAATTTCTTCTTGATATACTACATTTATCTGAGTAGCATCTTGCACCTTTTAAGAACAATTTTTGTCCTTCTCTACGGCATATACGACATTGTTCGTCTTTATATCTTGCCATTATTTTCTACTCCCTTCTCTTATACTCTTCTTCTTTTTGGTGGTCTACATCCATTATGTGGTATTGGTGTTACGTCTTTAATTGCGCTTATTTCTAGACCTGCTGTTTGAAGTGCTCTGATTGCTGCTTCTCTACCAGCTCCTGGTCCTTTAACAAATACTTCTACTGTTTTTAATCCATGTTCCATAGCTGCTTTAGCTGCTGTTTCTGCAACTTGTCCTGCAGCAAATGGTGTACTTTTTCTTGAACCTTTGAATCCTAATTCTCCAGCACTTCCCCAAGAAATTGCATTTCCTTGTGTATCTGTTATTGTTACTATTGTATTATTAAAACTAGAATGAATATGAGCTGCACCTTTTTCGATGTTTTTTCTATTTCTTCTAGCTACTGGTTTTCTAGCTGTTTTATTATTAGCCATTTCTAAAATTCCCTCCTTCATTGATAATAAGGTTTTATATTAAATCTCACAAAAATTGATTAAAATTATTAAGATGTGCATTTTTGATATTTATTACAAGATGTGGCTATACGTTTGTATGCCAAGATTTGTAATAAATGTTGAAAATGTGCAGATTGATGATTTTAATCGATTTTAATTATTTTTTGCTTTTACTAACTAATTTTCTAGGACCTTTTCTAGTTCTAGCATTAGTTTTAGTTCTTTGTCCTCTTACAGGTAAACCTTTTCTATGTCTTAATCCTCTGTAGCATCCAATTTCTGTAAGTCTTTTTATGTTTAAAGCAACTTCTCTTCTTAAATCACCTTCAACTGTGTATGATTCGTCAATAACTTTTCTTATGCTATTAACTTCGTCATCAGTTAAGTCTTTTACTCTAGTGTCTGGGTTGATACCAGCTTTTGCTAGAATTTTTTGAGAGCTTGTTAATCCTATTCCATAAATATATGTAAGTCCTATTTCTACTCTTTTTTCTTTAGGTAGATCTACTCCTGCTATACGAGCCATATTATTTTGCACCTCCAAATTTTTTCTATAAAATTATATGTTTTGCAACATTTTGTTGCGGTGTCTTTATTTTTTCTAAAGGTGAAATGCACCCATGCTCTTGGGTCTTTAGATATCTTCAAGACATATATATAAACACAAATCGATATGTTAATACATATTTTATAAATATATATTTACAGCCGCTACCTATTTGTGTTATAAACTGTTTTATCCTTGTCTTTGTTTGTGTTTAGGGTTTTCACAGATAACTCTAATTACACCTTTTCTTTTAATTACTTTGCATTTGTCACATATTTTCTTTACTGATGGTCTTACTTTCATGTTTTTGCACCTCCTATTTTTTTACCTTTTGGTTTTTATATATTTGGGTTAATTTTTACTTTTATTATAAATAAATTAAAAGTGATAGCTTTTTATTTATTTTATTTTGCTCTCCAAGTAATACGTCCCTTTGTAAGGTCATATGGTGAAAGTTCTACTTTAACTTTGTCACCTGGTAGAATTTTTATATAATTCATTCTAAGTTTTCCTGAAATATGAGCTAATATTTGATGTCCATTTTCAAGTTCTACTTTAAAATTTGTATTTGGTAGTGATTCTACTACTGTTCCTTCTACTTCTATAACATCTTCCTTTGCCAAAATATCCCCTCCTATAAGAGCAATCTATTATTATTTATGGTTTTGTGTTTAATCTTTTTGACTTAAATTTAAATGATTTTTTCCACAATTTTTCCATTTTGGTATAATAACTACTACATTATACATTATTTTTTTAGTATTGTCAATATTTCTGGCTCTTTTTCTGTAATTAAAATTGTATTTTCATAATGTGCCGCCATACTTCCATCTTCTGTTATAATTGTCCAACCATCATCTAGTTCTAAAATGTTTGGTTTTCCTTGTATTACCATTGGTTCTATTGCTAGAGTCATACCTGGTTCAAGTCTTATTCCTCTTCCTGCTTTTCCGTAGTTTGGAATTCCTGGGTCTTCGTGCATTTCTCTTCCAATTCCGTGTCCTTGGAATTCTCTAACTACTGAAAATCCTTGTGAATGAACATATTCACCTATTGCATGACATATGTCCCCTAGTCTGTTTCCTTTTTTTGCATACTTAATTCCTTCAAAAAATGCTTGTTTTGTAACATCTATTAATCTTTGATTTTCTTTGCTTGTTTTTCCAACTACAAATGTTCTTGCTGCATCTCCATTATATCCATTTTTTAATGCAACTGTATCTATGCTGACAATGTCTCCTTCTTTTAATTTTCTATATTTAGATGGGATTCCGTGTATAACTTCGTCATTTATTGATACACATATTGATGCTGGAAATTTAGGAACTCCTTTTATTCCTGGGTCATATCCTTTTTCTGCAGGTTCTGCTCCTAATTTTCTCATAGTTTGTTCTGCAATTTGATCTAATTCTAATGTTGTTATTCCTGGTTTCATGTGTTTTTCTAGTTCATCATATACTTCTGCTACAACTTTCCCAGCTTCTCTCATTAATTCAATTTCTCTTTTTGATTTTATTGTTACCAATTTAGGTCGTCTCCTTTTTTATTACATTCTTATAATTTAATTTTAAATTTGACTTTTTTCGACATTTGTTTGAGACATTTTGTGTCTGTCCCTATTGTCCCAATTCTGCTGCAACTTCTTCTGCTACATCTTTTCCTAATTTATTAACTGTTTTACTTACAACTTCTGTTTCTAAAGTTCCTTGTTTTTCGTAGTAATCTACTAATGGGCTTGTTTGTTCAAAATAACTTTTTAATCTTGCTTTTACAGTTTCTTCTGTATCATCTTTTCTTGTTACTAATTCTGAACCACATTTGTCACATATTCCTTCTACTTTTGGTGGATGTAAAACTATATTGTACACTGCTTTACATTCTTGATTTGAGCATACTCTTCTATTAACAATTCTTTCTATTATTTCTTCTTCAGGTGTTGTTAAATTGATTACTTTATCAACTTTTTTTCCTTTTTCTTCTAATATTTTATCTAATGCTTCTGCTTGTTTTACTGTTCTTGGGAATCCATCTAATATTATTCCATTTTGTACATCTGGTTCGTTTAATCTGTCTTCTACTATTTTTATTGTAACATCATCTGGTACTAGTTGACCTTTTGATATATATTGTTCTGCTAATTTTCCTAGTTCTGTTTGTTCTTTCATATTTTTTCTAAATATGTCTCCTGTTGATACTTGTTTGATTCCAAGTTTTTCTTGTAGCATTCCTGCAACAGTTCCTTTCCCTGTTCCTGGTGCTCCTAACATAATAATAATCATTAAAATCTCTCCATTCCATCATCATCATCCAAAATCTTTTCAAAATTTTATCTGACAAATTTTTTTAGATTATTTATAATAATCTTTATAATATCTACTTTATTAGTATATACATAATTTTTAAAAAGTATAATAAAATAAACATTATAAAAACCATTATAGGGTGATATACAAAATGCATATCTCCCCACAATGTTATACTCTATTCTAGAAATCCTTTATAGTGTCTCATTACTAATAGTGATTCTAATTGTTGAATTGTTTCTAATGCTACACCTACAACGATTAATATTGATGTACCACCAAATGCTATATTTAATCCAGTGAATCTTAGTAACATTGGTAATATTGCTATTACTGCTAAGAAGAACCCACCAAACCATGTTAGTTTTGTTATTATTGATGTTAAATAATCTGTTGTTGGCTTTCCTGCTCTTATTCCAGGTATAAATCCACCATTTTGTTTAATGTTGTTTGATACTTCTGCTGGATTGAATGTTGCATAAGTATAGAAAAATGTAAATGCCATAATTAATACTAAGTATACTAAAGCATTTGCTATACTATATCCAATACCTACACTTGAAGATGATGTAGCTATTGAAAATTTATATACTCCTGCCCAGAATCCAGTTTGAGTAGTTATATCTTTTACAAATATTTGCAAAATCATTGCTGGAAATGTTAAGAATGATGATGCAAATATTATTGGCATAACTCCTGCCATTGCAAGTTTTAATGGAATATGAGTATTTTGTGCTCCTACCATTTTTCTTCCAACTACTTTTTTAGAATATTGTACTGGTACTCTTCTTTCAGCTTGTTGTATAAATACAACTCCTGCTACTAAGATTATAGCACCAATTAACATTCCTATTGCCATCAATAATCCTGTTGTACTAAATCCATTACTTGTGAACATTAAATTCCATAATGTTGTTACAAAACTTGGTAATCCTGAAATGATACCAATGAATATTATAATTGAAATTCCATTTCCAATTCCTTTGTTTGTAATTTCATCTCCTAGCCACATTAATATTGATGTTCCTGCTACTAGAGATATTACTACTAAAGCTGCTGTAGAGAAGTTTGTGTTTATAAATATTCCAGAAGATTTGTAAGAAACAAATACACCTATAGCTTCTATTAAAGCTAAAACTAATGTTAATATTTTTGTGTATCTGTTAATTTTCTTTCTTCCTTCTTCTCCACCTTCTTTAGTTAATCTCTCTAAAGATGGTATTATCATACCTAATAATTGTATTACAATTGAAGCTGTAATGTATGGACTAATTGACATTGCAAATACTGAGAATCTTGAAAAAGCTCCTCCGGAAATCATATCTATTAATCCTGCAACTCCATTATTTGAGCTCATTGCTTCATTTAATGTTATACTGTTTACTCCTGGTACTGTAATATAACATCCTAGTCTAAATATTACTATTAATAGTAATGTATATAATATTCTCTTTCTTACGTCAGGTGTCTTAAATGCATTTTTGATTGTTTTAAACAATTAAATCACCTCAGCCTTTCCGCCTAAAGCTTCAATTTCTTCTTTTGCTTTTGCAGTAAATCTTGTAGCTTTAACATTTAATTTTTTCTCTAATTTTCCTGTTGCTAATACTACGATTCCATCATTTACTTTTCCGATTATTCCATCAGCTAATAATGTTTCTGCTGTTACATCAGCAACTGTTGATTTGTTTAACATTGTTAATGTTACTTCTGTGTAATTTTTAGCGTGAATATTGTTGAATCCTCTTTTTGGTAATCTTCTATATAATGGTGTTTGACCACCTTCGAATCCTCTTCTTACTCCGCCACCTGATCTTGCTTTTTGTCCTTTATGTCCTCTTCCTGATGTTTTTCCAAGTCCAGAACCGATTCCACGTCCTACTCTTCTTCTTGAAACTCTTTCTTCAGCTGGTTTTAATTCTCCTAACTTCATTTTGCGCTTGCACCTCCTCTTTCTTTAACAGGGTACATTTTTCCACAGGACTATACGAACTTTATATTCCTTGCCCCATGTTAATGTGTTTTCCCTTTACTAAATTTCGTATTTTACTATAAAATTTCTTCTACTTTTTTACCTCTTTTTTTAGCTACTTGTTCAACTGTTTGCATAGCTTTTAATCCTTCGATTGTAGCATAAACAACGTTTCTTGGATTGTTTGTTCCAATAACTTTTGTTCTTATGTTTTTATATCCTGCAAGCTCTAATACTGGTCTAACGCTACCTCCAGCTATTAATCCAGTACCAACAGCAGCTGGTTTTAATAAAACTTTAGCACTACCGAATTTTCCAACAAATTCATGTGGAACTGTTGTATCGACGATTGGTACTTCTACTAAGTTTTTCTTAGCTTCTTGCATAGCTTTTTTGATTGCGTCTGGAACTTCGGCTGCTTTACCGTTTCCAACACCAATATGTCCGTTTTCATCACCAACTACAACTACAGCACTAAATCTAAAAGTTCTACCACCTTTAACAACTTTTGCAACTCTGTTTATGGCAACAACTTTTTCTTTTAATTCGCTTTTTTCTTCCATTGGTTTTTATTCCTCCTCTTTTTATTCTAGAATTTTAATCCGCCTTCTCTAGCAGCTTCTGCTAATTCTTTTACTACACCGTGATAAATGTATCCACCACGATCAAAAACTACTGTATCAATATTTTTTTCTAATGCTTTTTTAGCTATCATTGCTCCAACTTCTTTAGCAGCTTCTTTATTAGCATGTTTTGTTTTTATATCTTTATCTAATGTTGAACAACTAACTAATGTGTTTCCTGCAACATCATCTATGATTTGTACATATAAGTTTGCGTTACTTCTATATACACATAGTCTTGGTCTTTCACTTGTTCCAGATACTTTTGTTCTAACTCTTAAATGTCTTCTTGTTCTTTCCATTTTTCTATCTGTTTTCTTAACCATTTTTCAAACTCCTTTCGTTTAGTTTTAGATTTTTTGGCTTATAAATTTTGATTAAATTGATTATATTGTGCATTTTTGATATTTATTACAAGGCGAGGCTATACGTTTGTATGCTGAGATTTGTAATAAATGTTAAAAATGTGCAAGATAAGTAATTTAATCGAAATTTGAATTTATTTACCAGTTTTACCTTCCTTACGACGAATAACTTCATCAGCATATTTGATACCTTTACCTCTATATACTTCTGGTGGTCTCTTAGATCTTACAAC